>JAUQXC010000679.1 GCA_030834825.1 Thermoflexales bacterium | reverse complement strand
GTTCGAGGACCGGCAGGTTGCCGCCGAGCTGCTGCTTCCAGTAAGATAGCTGTGAATTCAAGACGTCACCGGTAAGCCACTCTCGCTGCCAGGCTGTAAAATCTGCATACTGAATGGGTAAAGTGGGCAAGGGTGAGGGCCGATCTTGTGAGAACGCCTCATAGAGCGCCAGCAGCTCACGCACGAAGATCTCCAGCGACCAGCCATCCGAGATGATGTGATGCATTACCAAGAGAAGAATGTGCTCTGCGCCACTCAACCGTAATAACAAGGTGCGCAGCAATGGCCCGGTCGTCAAATCGAAGGGCCGCTGGATTTCTTCTTTGATCAACCGTCCCGCCTCTCGTTCTCGTTCGGCTTCAGGCCAGTCCCGGAGATCCACGAGCGACAAAGCCACCCCGTTCACTGAGCAAGGCGAAGCAACCACGGGTACCGGGATGTCCTCGATGAGGTTAAAGGTAGTCCGGAGGGATTCATGACGGCCTACCATTTCGTGCAGACTTTCTTCAAGGATTGAGATGTTGAGTGAGCCTTGCACGCGGATCGCGCCGGGAATGTTGTAAGCCGCGCTGTTCGGCTCTAACAGATTCAAAAACCACAAGCGCTGTTGAGCGAAGGATAAGAGGCGTTTTCCCTCCCGCTCCATCGGCTGTAGTGGGAGAATGGGCCGAGACTGATTCGTTAGTTGAGCAGATCCCAAGCACGCAGCCAGTCCGGCTACCGTCGGCGCTTCGAACAAGCTGCGCACCGGCAATTCGATTTGAAAAACATCGCGGATGCGGGATAGCAGGCGCGTGGCCAGGAGAGAGTGGCCGCCTAATTCAAAAAAGTTGTCATGAATGCCGACCTGCTTCAGGCCCAGCAATTCACACCACAAGCTGGCCAGCAATTCCTCAGCGGGGACCCGGGGGGCGACAAAGTCTCGCTCCAAAATCGGTTGGGCCACTTCTGGTCGTGGTAGCGCACGGCGATCCACCTTGCCATTCGGTGTCAGGGGCAGTGCTTCCAACGTGATAAACACTGAGGGCACCATATAGGGTGGCAACTTGTCCTGAACAAAGTGCCGCAACTCGCCACTGGCACTCGTCACAGTCTGCTTGAGCACCACATATGCGACAAGCACATTCTCTTCAGCGGCGGGATCTTTTTGCACCAGGACTATTGCGTCTCGAACCTGGGGATGCTGCCGCAGGATCGTTTCGACTTCCCCGAGCTCGATGCGGAAGCCGCGCACTTTCACCTGATAGTCCAGCCGCCCCAAGAATTCGATACTTCCATCTGTCCGGTAGCGCACCCGATCGCCTGTCCGATAAAGACGGGCACCGGGTTGTGGGTTAAACGGATGAGGCACAAACCTGTCTGCGGTCAGATCTGGACGGTGAAAGTAACCACGAGCGAGGCCTGTGCCTCCGATGTAAAGCTCACCGGGGATGCCGATGGGCACTGGCTGCCTGTGCGCATCTAAGACATACAACTCGGTATTGGCAATCGGCCGTCCCAGCGTGATGGTGTGTGTATCTGGTGTGATTTTCTGGAGTGAGGACCAGATCGTTGTCTCGGTTGGACCATACAAGTTCCATAAGCTGGCGCTACGGTCTTTTAGTTCCTCGGCGAGAGAGGGTGAGAGCGCGTCGCCGCCGCAGAGGATGCGTAGATTGGCTTGACCTCGCCAGCCCGCTTCCAAGAGGAGTCGCCATGTCGCCGGGGTTGCCTGCATGATGGTGGGCTGTGCGGATGCCAGGGTCGCACTCAACTGAAGACCATCGCCCGTGGCAGGGCGATCGACCAGTACCACACAAGCGCCGACTAGCCAGGGAAGGTAAAGCTCCAATCCAGTGATATCAAAGGAAAGCGTAGTGACTGACAAGAGCGTGTCTTGCGGCGTCAAGTCCAACTGCTGGCGTAATGCTAGGAGAAAGTTGATCAGCGCGCGATGAGTGATTTGGACGCCCTTGGGCGTACCGGTTGAGCCCGAAGTGTAGATGAGATAGGCCAGATGCTCGGGCAGCGCGCGCGATATTGGATTGGTAATAGGCGCCTGTCCCCAGGCTTCCCCGGCGGTGTCTAGGCAAATGACTTGTGCCGAGTGTTCGGGCAATCGTGAGAGCAAATGGCTGTGTGTCAACAGCACTGGAACCTGGGCGTCGGCGAGCATAAAAGCCAGGCGTTGAGCCGGGAATTGTGGGTCGAGTGGAACGTAAGCGCCATCGGCTTTGAGAATGGCGAGGAGTCCGATGAGTAGCTCCAGCGAACGATCGGCACACAGCGCAACACAGACATCCGGCCCAATCCCAAGACGACGCAAATAATGGGCGAGTTGGTTAGCGCGCTGATTGAGTTCGCGATAGGTGATGGATTGATTTTCAAACCGAGCAGCGATGGCCTCAGGAGTCCGATCGGCTTGGGCCGCGATGAGTGCGTGTAGAGGGCATGAGCCCCACGATCCCCAGGCCTGCTGAGTGTCATTCCAATCTCGCAGTATTCGTTGGCGCTCGGTAGGAGTCAGCAGCGGCAAATCGGAGAGCGGCTGATCGGCATCAGCGGTGATGGCTTGCAGCAATACTTGAAAATGCTCCTCTAACCGCGCCATCGTGCTGGCACCAAACAAATCGGTGTTGTATTCGATCTGTCCCACCAACCCCTCGGTAGTTTCAGTCAGTGCCAAGCTCAGATCAAATTGTGAAGTTGTACGTTGGGTTTCCACCACCTGCGCCATCAGACCGGGCACTTGAAATACCGGCTGCGGCGTGTTTTGAAGGATGAGCATCACCTGGAATAGTGGGCTATGACTCAAATCGCGCGCGGGTTGCAACTCTTGCACCAGCCGCTCGAAGGGTAGATCTTGATGGGCATACGCTTCGGTGGCTACTTTCTGCACGCGATGGAGCAATTCGCGGAAAGAGGGATTGCCCGCGAGATTGGTCCGCAGTACTAATGTGTTGAGAAAGAGCCCGATGAGGGGATAGGTCTCACCCCAATTGCGTCCAGCGACGGGCATGCCGACTGCCAGATCGGTTTGCGCCGTGTACCGGTAGAGCAAAGTCTGGAACGCGGCCAGCAAGGTCATGAACAGCGTTACCCCTTCCTGCCGGCTCAAATTTTGTAGGGCGGTGCGTAATTCTGCCGAGAGCATCAGTGGCTGTCGTGCGCCGCGGAAGGTTTGAATTGCCGGGCGAGGCCAGTCGGTGGGCAGCTCCAGCACCGGGACGTCGTGCAGTTGGTGTTTCCAATATTCGAGTTGCTCCTCCATGGCCTTACCCTGCACCCAGTCGCGTTGCCACAGGGCAAAGTCTGCATACTGAATTTCCAATTCGGGCAGAGACGGTGTTTGGCCTATGCAGAACCCGGCATAAGCTGTGGTAAGCTCGCCAAGCAAAACTCCGATCGACCAGCCATCCGAAATGATATGATGGAATGTCAGCAGCAGAATATGCTCTTCAGCTTCCAGGCGCAGCAAGGTGGCGCGTAACAGCGGTCCCTGTGTCAACTGAAAGGGCTGCTGAGCTTCCGCTGCCGCTAGAGACGATGCTTTTGCTTCTCGCACGGCAGCGGGCAGATTCCGCAGATCGACGATCGGCAGTTCCAGATTTATCTGGGGGGCGATCACCTGCCGGGGTTGTCCTTCCACACTGGCAAAGCTGGTGCGCAGCGATTCATGGCGCTGAATAACTTGATCGAGACTCTGTTGGAAAGCGAAAATGTCGAGTTCACCGCTCAAGCGTACCGAAACGGGAATGAGGTAGGCCGTCGTATTGGGCTCCAGTTGATCGAGGAACCAAAGGCGTTCCTGCCCAAAAGATGCCGGCACCCAGTTCGAGATTGAACGCGAGGGAATAACGCGTGAGCTCACGGATCTGACCGGCTCGCCCCGTTTCAATTTTTCTAAAAGCGCGCGTTTGGCGGCTGAGAGATGCGATCTTTCTGATGAAGATGCTTCGGTTCCCAACATGGATGAGACTTTCCTTATAAACCGGATCAAGTGACAACTATGACATGGAAAGCAGTAGACGTTCGGCGTCTGCCTCCGGTAATTCTTCCACTTTTTCTAAAAGCAACTGCTCAATCGTTTGCGCCAACGTCGCGATAGTGGGATCCTCCAGAACACTGCGCAGAGGCACTTCGACCAGCGGAAAAGTCGCGCGTAATTGAGTCAGCATTTGGGCCGCCATCAGTGAATGTCCACCCAGCTCAAAAAAGTTGTCGTAGACGCCCACTTGCTCAATGCCCAACAATTTCTGCCAGATGGCCGTCACCTCTCGCTCAAGATCATTGCGCGGGGCCACGTAGAGGTTGCGCAGGTTCGGTCGCGCGTGACGCGCCATAACTGGCCCGGGCTCCGTCGACTTGGACGTAACCTCCTCTTGCTTTTCTTCCAGCAGGGTCGGACGAACCGAGGTCGCGTGAGAAAACCTCGTTGGTTCGACCCAGTAACGCTGGCGCTCAAAGGGATAAGTGGGCAGAGGAATACGTCGGCGTCGTTCTCCAGCGTAAAAGATTTTCCAATCGATCGGAATGCCGGCGAGCCACAGCTCGCCCAATGTTCCCAGCAAAAACGCCAGGTCCGGCCGGCGATCATAGGACTGTCGTAGTGAGGCGAGGGCCACTCGTTCAGTTACATTGCCGCCGGGGTGCTGGATCGCCAACGTGCTCAAGGTTTGGCCCGGTCCAATTTCCAGAAGAACTCGATCGGGTGCCTGCCATAGTGCTCGCACGCCATCAGCAAAGCGCACGGTCTGGCAGAGATGATCGGCCCAATAATTGGGATCGGTCGCCTGTTCTGCCGTAAGCCAAGTTCCCGTGACGTTAGACAAACATTGAATCGTCGGCGGCTTGAGAGCAACCTGACTCACCCGCTCCGCAAAAGACTGGCGCAGCGGTTCCATCATTGCCGAATGAAAAGCATGCGTCGTCTGCAATCTTCGACAGGCGATCCCGCGCCCCATGAGCTCGGATTCGGCTTGCTGAACAGCCTCGAGAGGACCGGCCAAAACGCAAACGGATGGACTGTTGATGGCTGACAGTGATAGCCCCTGGCGCAGGAACGGCTGTATTTCCTCTTCGGGCAGCGCCACGGCGAGCATGGCCCCGCCCGATATTTCTTGAATCATTCTGGCCCGATGTGTTATCAAAGTTAAAGCTTCTTCGAGCGAGAACACGCCGGCCAGACAAGCTGCTACATACTCGCCGATACTGTGCCCAATCATGGCTTGAGGTTTGATGCCCCATTCCATCCACATCTGCGCCAGGGCATACTCGACGACAAACAAGGCGGGATGCACTAGAGCTGTTTGATTCAACCGTTGTGTCACCTCGTCGGCAGGCTCCGGCGGGCGCAGCATTTTTCGCAGGTCCAATCCCGAGCGTGCGAAGCTCGTTGGGTCTCCCTGTAGCTCTGTCATTGCGCTAGACTGCTCGCGCTGCGGATAGATGACTTCTCGCAGGTCAAGTCCCAGAGACGACCTTAGAAGTTCGGCGCAGGTATCCACATGGGAGCGGAAGGTCGCCTCGGTCTGATAAAGTCCGAGCGCCATGTTCACATATTGATCTCCCACACCCGAGAACATAAAGGCGACAGGGCGGGGACGAGTTTTCTGATTGCTGACTAAGATGCGTTTCGGATCGCGGGTTTCCAATACGGATAGCGCATCGTCGAGATCGCGGCAAACCAGGATCTGGCGCTGAGTGAAATCTTTTCGACCAACGCCGAGGGTATAAGCCACATCGGCCATGTTCAACGTAGGAGTCTGGCGCAAGTGCCTGGCCAGATTAGCGCGCGCCTGCTCCAGTGCGGCTTCTGTTCTGGCAGAGAGTGTCAGCAGCTGCCAGGTCCTGGGCTTGCCAGATGGTT
>JAUQXC010000678.1 GCA_030834825.1 Thermoflexales bacterium | reverse complement strand
AAGAATCATACAGTATGACGTAACGTCAAGGTCAAGGGGGAATGTCTTTCTCCCGGCACGGGCAATCCAACTGCGCACCCGTCTCGTATTGCTCTATAGACCTCCGCTTCACAGCAGCTGACACATTAAGAGAGCGTCTTGAAATGCTTCGCTACCACGGGAACGCGGTCGCAGAGCGGGTCTTAAGACAGTCACCCAAAAGTGTTTTCCATCACACGTGTCCCTGAAGGCAGCGGCGGCGATCGAACGACCCTGCGCTCGCTGGGATGACGTGTCATCCCTACCTTTGCAGGGATGACATTAGCCAACAGGAGGAAATGAGATGAGATATCGACACAGTTCGTTGTTCAAAGTCATCGTCATGACTCTGGCGCTCGCGTTGATCCTAGGCGTCGCGCCAGCCATGGCCGCCCGCGATCGGACTCCACCGACGAGGCCGACGAATCTGCGCGTGACGGGCATGACACCTTATAGTGTATCATTGGCGTGGAATCCCTCCACCGACAACTCGGGGAGCGTCACGTATACGATCTGTTGCGCCAACACGAGCAGTGAAACGTTCCCCGGCCCGGCTTCAAGCCGCGTCTACCGGGCAGGACTTGAAGCGAATCGATCATTTACCCTGCGCATCTCGGCTCGGGATGCGGCTGGCAACTTCTCAGGCTACAGCAACTCGGTAACCTTCACCCTGCCCCCGGATGTCAACCCACCGACCAGGCCCAGCGTCTCGGTGACAGATGTGGGATCGACACACGTCTCGCTGGCCTGGTCATCAACCGAAGATGGGCCGCATGTCTGGTTCACCGTCTTCAAAGACGGCACCCCGATCATGCAAGGGACCCGCGAGACGTTGGCCATCTTTGGACCGCTCGCGCCGGAAACCAGCTATACCTTCACCGTTCAGGCGCGAGACTTCGGGGGGAACCTCTCGCCGCTGAGCGATCCGCTTACCGTGACCACCGATCCAGTCAACGCCAACGACACGACGCCACCCACGACGCCGGGCAATTTGACCGACAATGGGATGTCATTTGAAGATGGTGAGACATGGCTCTTTTGGCAACAGTCCACTGACAACGTCGATCCGCAGCCACTCATCCGCTATGACGTCTACGTGAACGGCGTGCTTAGTGACAGCGGGTTGGGCATAGACCGAACCATTGTTTATGGAATACCCGGTCAGACCAACACCTTCCAGGTTATCGCCGTGGATTCCGCCGGCAACCAATCGACCCCGGCGACCCTTACGCTTGACCCGTGAGGATCCTTGGCCAGTGAAGCAACACTGAGACAACGCGGCGGCCCGATCGCCTACCCGGTCGCCGCGTTGTCAATTGTGTTGAGTGGTGTACTGCGTGGACGGCAATCAGCGCTATAATAAGTTTGCGATCATCCACAGAGATGGCAGTGATGATGCGCACCGGATCATGCCATGGCGTCTGACTTGTTAGCCACCAAACTGCGCCGTCCGGCCCTTGCGGCCAAACGCGTCCATCGTCCGCGCCTGCTCCAACGCTTGAATGACGGACTGGACTCCGGTCGACGGGTGACACTCGTCTCCGCCCCGCCGGGCTTCGGCAAGACCATGCTGCTGAGCGCATGGGTCGCTGAGAACCGGCGCCTTGCAGCCTGGCTGTCACTGGACGAAGGCGATAACGATCCAATCCGGTTTTGGTCCTACCTGATCGCGGCCTGTCAATCGATCCGGGATAAAGTCGGCGCAGCGGCATTGGCTCTGCTGCACGCACCTCAGCCGCTATCCGAGGAGGTGATCCCGACGATCTTGATCAATGACCTTGCCGGACTGGAGGACAGCTTCGTGTTGATCCTGGATGATTATCACGTCATTCAGAACCAATCCATCCACACGGCGCTCGCCTTCCTGATCGATCATCTGCCCGATCAGCTGCACCTCGTCTTGTCCACACGTGTCGATCCGCCCTGGCCGTTCGCCCGCTTGCGTGCCCGCAATCAGCTGATCGAACTGCGCGCGCTCGACTTGCGTTTTACGCCCGACGAAGCGGCCGTCTTCCTGAATCAACTGATGGGGTTGAATCTCTCAGCAGAGAGTATCGCTACGCTGGAAGCGCGCACGGAAGGCTGGATCGCCGGTCTACAGTTGGCCGCGCTGGCCATGCAAGCGCCGCTTTCGCTGAAGGGGCACAGCGACATCGCCGGTTTCGTCACAGCTTTTGCAGGCAGTCACCTCTATGTCGCCGACTACCTGATCGAGGAAGTGCTCCAGCGCCAACCGGCGGAGGTGCAGACCTTCCTGCTGCAAACCTCCTTGCTGGAGCGCCTGAACGGTGCGTTGTGCGAAGCGGTCACTGGCTGTCACGCTGGGCAGAACATACTCAGGCAGCTGTACAAGGCCAATCTCTTTGTCACTCCTTTGGATGATGAAGGTTACTGGTTCCGCTACC
>JAUQXC010000677.1 GCA_030834825.1 Thermoflexales bacterium | reverse complement strand
TCTACGACCCCAGTGGCCTCATTCGTGATGCGCTCACCCTCCAACCGATCGCTGGCGCGACCGTCACGCTGCTGCGTGTGCCGCCCTTCTTACCTGATACGCGCACCGCCACGCGTGACTGCCGCACCATCGATACACGTCCCGGCGGCGTGTGGAGCGGCACTGCCGGCGGTGGCATCTTTGAGCAGCCTGGCTTCACACCAGCGCAAATCTCGCCCGATGTGAATCCACAGATCACGGGCAGCGATGGGCGTTATGGCTGGAATGTTGTGACAGGTTGTTGGTACGTGGTCGTGACTGCGCCAGGGTATGCGTCCAAGACCACCGCCCTCGTTGGCGTGCCGCCGGCAGTCACCGATCTCGACCTGACGCTGGACACACTCAATCTGCCCAACAAGGTCTATCTGCCGTTGGTCTTGAAGTAAGGTGAAGTACTGAGGAGGAGAAACTAAAATGTATATGTTACGCATCGAACACCCCGTCCCCAATTTTGAAGGTTGGAAGCAGGCCTTCGACAGCGATCCGGCTGGCCGCGAAAAATCGGGCGTGCGCCGTTACCAGATCCTACGCGCGGTCGACGATCCTAACTTCGTCATGATCGATCTGGAGTTCGACACCGTACAACAGGCCGAGGCTTTGCTGGCCGCGATGCGCGTGGTGTGGGGACGCGTCGCGGGCACGATCATCCTGAACCCCCAAGCGCGGATTGTCGAAGTGACGGAAACCAAGAGGTACTAAACGTCAAGATCGTTCTTTCAGGGGTGAGGCAGCTTGCCGCACTCAGCCTGAAAATACGGTGCCACTAAAAATAGCCCAATAATCCTAAGGAGAGAAAGACATGGCAGCAGAACAGAACAAGCAAGTCTTCCGGCGAGTGATTGAGGAAGGCTTCGACAAGGGCAACCTGGACGCGCTCGATGGTTGCTTTTCACCCACCTACACCGAGCATCAATTTGATCTGCCTTCCACGCTGGAAGAGTTTAAGGGATCGATCCGTTACCTGCGCGACACCTTCGCTCCCTTCAGCCTCACGATTGAAGACATGATTACAGACGGGGACAAGGTCTGGGCGCGGATGACCGGGCGCGGCACGCACAGCAAAGAGTTTATGGGACGCCCGCCGACGGGCAAGTCGTTTGCGATCACCGTGATCGATATTTGCCGCTTTGAGCAGGGGAAGATTGTCGAGCACTGGGGAGTTCCCGATCGGTTTCACCAGCTGGCGCAACTTGGCCTTTTACCCAAACCCCCGCAATAGATCGCTACGTTGAAGTCAGGCCCTTCTTGTGGCTCTGAATTCCGAGCAAAAAGTCCGGCTTTCGATGATCGAGAGCCGGACTTCATTGTCACCCGCCGCGCTTTGTGCGGCGCGTCACCCTGTCACCCTGTCAGGCTGTTGCCGTTGCCACGTTCAGACCACCCTCGGCTTTCTGCCCGTTTCCGCTTGAGGCCAGCCCCATCGGCTCTTGTCGTCGGAACTGGCTCATATATAGATCGTAGAAGAAGCCCTTCTGCTCGAGCAGCTCGTTGAACTTGCCGCGCTCGATGATCTCGCCGTCCTGCAACACCAGGATTTGATCCGCGTGCTTGATAGTGCTGAGGCGGTGTGCGATGACAAAGCTCGTGCGACCCGACAACAATTTCTCGATCGCCGCCTGGATCAACTTCTCCGTGCGCGTATCCACGCTCGACGTCGCTTCGTCGAGTACGAGAATGCGCGGATTGGCCAGCGCCGCGCGCGCGATGGCGATCAGCTGGCGTTGACCGGAACTCAACCCGCGCCCCCGCTCACCCAGCACTGTTTGATACTTATCCGGCAAACCTTCGATGAACGTGTCAGCGTGTGCCAACTTCGCCGCCGCGATCACTTCGTCATCTGTCGCTTCCAGCCGTCCGAAACGGATGTTGTTCATAATCGTATCGCTGAAAAGGAAGTTGTCTTGCAGCACGATACCGATCTGCTCGCGCAGTGAGGCCGCCGTCACCTCGCGCACATCCAGGCCGTCGATCTTCACCGCGCCACCGCTGACATCGTAGAAGCGCGGCAGCAGATTGATAATCGTCGTCTTGCCCGCACCCGTCGGACCCACCACCGCGATCATTTCACCGGGCTTGGCTTCAAAGCTCACACCGCGCAGTACCGGCTCGTCCTGTTTGTATTCCGATCGCACAGCGTCGAAGACCACGTGACCCTCGATCTTGGGCATCTTCCTGGCGTCGGCCTTGTCCTGGATATCCGGAACCACATCGAGCAGGCCGAAGATCCGTTCGCCGCCCGCGATGGCGCTTTGCAGCGTGGCCCACATCACCGAGATTTGCTGCACCGGCCCGTTGATCCTTTGGACGTAGGCCAGGAAGGTGATCACCGTGCCGATCGAGACGACAGTGCCGAACAAGGTCTGGTTGCGCAGCAGCAGGAAGCCGCCCACGCCCGCGACGATCGCGATCGCCACGTAGCCCAGCGCTTCCAGCGTTGGATGGAGTGCGCTGGTAAACGCCACCGCGCGGATGTTGGCATCGCGATTGGCCGCATTCACATCGCGGAAGGCTTGAATGTTTTCGCTCTCGCGGCTGAAGGCCTGCACCTCGCGCACCCCCGAAATGCTTTCCTCCAATTCGGCGTTGACGTTGCCCATCTGTTGGCGGCTTTTGCGGAACGCCTTACGCGCCTGACCCGACAACCACAATGTCGCCAGGAACATGAACGGCACCACCGCCAGACTGATCAACGCATACGCGATGTTCTCGCGGAGCATATTGTACGCAATCCACACAATGAGCAGCAGGCCGCTCAGGACCTGCACCAGGGCAAACCCCAACGCCTGCTGAATCGTCTCCGAATCGTTCGTGATGCGGCTCATCAGATTGCCCGCGTCATTCTCGCCGTAGTAGCCCAACGACAAGCGGTGCAGCTGCTTGAACAGATCGACCCGGATGCTGCGCAGGGCGTGCTGCCCTGACCAGCTCACGGTGAAGAACGTCAAGCCGGTGAGCACCGAGCCTGCCGCGTACAGACCGAACATCTTCAAGACCAGCCCACCCAGACCGGCAATGCGCTCAGCCGTTGTCAGCTGATCACGCGACGGTTCATACCAGCAGGTACTCGACGCAGCCGCGGCCGGAGCCAGGCTGCCGGCCATCGCCGGCGTCGGCGGCGTCAGATAGCAATCCGTCGCCTGGCCCAGCAACTCCGGCACGGTTACCTGGGCCCAGGTCGCGGTGATGATAAAGATCGCCGCCAGTAACAACACCGGCCAGTAAGGTTTCAAATAGTGCGCAAAACGGCGCAGCGTTTCGCCTGTATTTTTTGGTTTGGAGGTATCACTCTCCAGCACCATGTGGCGTCCGCCAGGTCCACCCAGCATATGATCATCTCCTCTTTCGCGCTGTGCGCCGACTAAAGGGTGAATGACTCACCACGCTCATTTGCCCTTCACTCGTCACGCCTCACGCGTCATTCGTTAGGCCGCTACCGCTTCGGCTTGTTCTGCTTCCAGTTGCACGTCTTCCACCAACTGCGACTGATAGATCTGCGCGTAAATCTCGCTAGTCTCCATCAACTCCTCGTGCGTGCCGCGCGCGGCGATCGTGCCTTTGTCGAGCACCAGAATCTGATCGGCGTTGAGCACCGTGCTGATGCGCTGGGCGATCACAAAACTCGTGCGGCCCTTCATCAAGCGATCGAGCGCCTGCTGGATTTTGTACTCCGTGACCAGATCGACACTGCTCGTCGAATCGTCCAGAATCAGGATGTGGGGATCGAGCAGCAAGGCGCGGGCGATGGCGATGCGTTGCTTCTGCCCGCCCGACAGGGTGGTGCCGCGCTCACCGACTGGTGTGTCATAACCCTGCGGGAACTCCAGGATGAAGTCATGCGCGGCCGCCGCTTTGGCCGCCGCGATCACCTCTTCGTCCGTTGCCTCGGGCCGCCCGAAGGCGATGTTGTCGCGGAGGGTGCCGGTGAACAGATTCGTCTCTTGCAGCACGATGCCGATCTGCTTGCGCAATGAATCGATGGTCACGTCGCGCAACTCATGCCCATCGATGGTGATGGCGCCGCTGGTCGGATCGTAGAAGCGCGGAATCAAATTGATGATCGAACTCTTGCCGCTACCGGTTGCGCCCAACAAAGCCACCGTCTGACCCGGCTGTGCGACGAAGCTCATTTTATCGAGCACATTCGCGCCGCCGGGATAGCGGAACGACACGTCTTTGAATTCAACCGCACCGCGAATTTCAGGCAGGGTGATCGCGTCCTGCTTATCACGGACGTCGCTCTGCGCGTCCAGAATCTCGAAGACGCGGCCCGCTGAAGCGGACGCCTGCGCCATCTGCGTAATGATGAAGCCCAGCTGGCCGATCGGGAGGAAGACGAACATCAGATACAAACTGAACTCTTGATACTGGCCCAGCGTCATCGTCCCGTTGATGATCTGCGTGCCGCCCGCATAGAGCACGATCGTCTGGCCGAGATTGGCGATGAGGAAGATCAGCGGGAACAGGAACGTCATGATCCGCATGACCTTCAATTGCTGGCCCATCAACTCGTCGGCGGATTTGACGAATTTCTTCTGCTCCGCCGGCTCACGGGCAAACGCCTTGACGACTTTGATGCCTGCCAGGTTTTCCTGCAACAGGGTGTTCAACTTCGACAAGCGGATCTGCACTGCCATGAACAAAGGCTGAGCGACCGTGCTGAAGACCATGAACAAAATCATCGCCAGCGGCAGGATCGGCAGGATCGCCAGCGTCAGCTGGAAGTTGCTGAGCGCAATGATCGCCAGCGTGCCCAGCAGCAGCACTACCGATTGCAGCGCCAGCAGCAGTCCCTGCCCGATGAACAGCCGCACCTTTTCGACATCGTCGGTGGCGCGCACCATCAATTGGCCGGTCTGGTTCTTGTCATGATAACTAAACGACAGGCGCTGGATTTTGCTGAAGATGTCGTTGCGAATGTCGAAGGCCACACTCTGTGACAAACGCTCGGCGTTGTAGGCCTGCCAGAATGCAAATAGACCGCGCACGATGGCAAAGCCGATAATCACCAGCGCCGCCGTGAGGATGGCGGATTCGGCGTTCGCGCTATTGGCGACAACTTGTTCCTGCGTCAACCCCAGCTGTTCCAGCGCCAGGGGTTGAAACTGAGCCGGCACTTGTAGGACCTGCTGCGCCATGACGCCGCTGGTTACGGCATCGATCAAACGGCGCACCAACGTGGGTACGGCCAGTTGGGCCAGCGTGGCGATAACTAACGCGCCATACGCCGTCAACATGATGTTGCGATAATGCAGGTTGTAGCCCATGGCGCGCCGCAACGCGCCCCAATTGGGCTTGGCCCGTTCCGGCCTTCCCCCGCGAGTGGGTTGTCCCATCATAAGTCTTTTGTCCTTTCCTCAGCGTAATTAACGCCGCTGTGTTCTGACACCGTTTAAAAACACATCCACGGCGGTTTCCACTTCCTGTACCGACGCTTTGTGCGGCTTATCTGGCCGGCCTTCATGCGTCAACGCCATGATCATCCCGTGCAGCAGGCGCGCATGAAGCGCAGGATTTCCCGCTCGAATCTCGCCGGCGGCCTGCGCCTGCGCAAGACGCTCTTCCAGCGGACGCAGGAAACTGCTGTGCATCTCGCCAAACACCTTGTGGCCACGCACCGCTTCGACATTGCTTAAATCGCGCCGCAGCGTTTGAAACGATTGACGCCGCTCGTACGTGATCGCGGCATAGCATGCGACCAACTGCTTCAAGTCCTCACGTAAATCACCGGGGCCATTGGCCGCCTCGTGCAAAGCCGCCAGGGTCTTTTCGTGATCGCGCTGCAGCATCGCCAGGAACAAATCCTCTTTATTTTTGAAGTGATAGTATAACGCGGCGTTCGTCATACCACACGCCTGGGCAATGTCACGGATCGACACGCCGCTATAGCCATGCTGGCCGAATAACTTCGCGGACGTATCCAGAATGACCTCCCGTCCGCTGATGTCTGGGGACATAAGCCCTCCTTCACATTGAATCAGGAAGACCGGAGGCCAGAACGGCACTCCACCCTCCCAACCAACTTACCAAACGTTCAGTAAACAAGAGTGAGTTTACCCGACGACCGCGGAGTTGTCAACCGCTCGAAGGTATCGCTCGCCGGAGCCTCAGGTGATTGTATGGACCGTTGATGAATTGAATGTGAAGAGAATCAGGATACATGACGAAGAAATGGCGAGGTGCGTCAAGCGTCCACCCTTCCCGTGCCAGATTTCACCAGCCCTTCCCGTCCAAAGCGGCGAAATTCGACCAGATATGGTAGGATTTATTTGCCAAAGCCAATTAGTACCCCGTCCAACCAAGTATTACCGTCTCCCTGCGCACTCCCTGCTAACTCGGCAGCTGAATTAAATTAAGGAGTGCTTGCCATGAAACACGAACGCTTTAAGACCTACGTACGCCAGTCGCGAGTGTGGTTGCTGACTCTGGGTATCGTCGGCAGCCTGTTCTTGGGGATCTGGGGGTTGGGAGGTTTTTCCTCCAGCCCGGTGTTTGGCTCCAGCGTCAATCCGCTGTCACTGCGTGATTGGAATTTCACCAGGACCGATGATGCCGTCGTTCAACAGGGCGAACTACTGGCGTACATCGACGCCTATCAGCTGCCCCGCCGGGTGGTGCAAGTCGATCTCACGCGGCATCCCAAGATTTCGCAATTCACCGACATCGACTCCTCGGCCTCTGGCTATGGCAAAAATGCCTGCGCCCTGGTAGCGGCGGCAGCGGCACTGGGTGGAAAAGAATGGTCACCGTTGGTGGATCGCATTGCGGAGGCAGCCGGGAAGGATTACGGTCGCAACACCGGAATTCAGCCGTCAAAATACACGATAGCCTTACAAGCCGTGTTCGGCGGTGACCAGGTGAAAGCGCAAGACAACGGCACCTTAGGCGATGTCTATCGAGAATTAGAAGACGGACAAGTGGTCATCGTTGACGTCAAAGTGAATGCTAACAGCCGGACGCCTTCGGTCAGACACCCCAACTACGCGCACTTCGCGCGCGTGCTGGGGCTGGATCTTGATCGACAGGAAATCTATCTGGAGAACACGTTAGCAGGCGAGCCTTATTGGTCCATGTCCCTGAAAGATTTTGTGGCGGTGTGGTTGCGGCCCGAAACCACGGTGTCGAACATCCTGGCGCCGCGCGAAGCGGAAGAGGTGACTCGGTGGCTGGTGAGCATCAACTAGCCGACTTCGTCTTAATGGGGTAAATGTTCGTTCGTCACATGAAGGCGTGAACAGGGAGGAGCTGCATTAGCGGCCCCTCCCTGACTTTTCTGGCTGCCGGATTATGCCTGTGCGTACACCACGCGACCCGTCGGTTGACTACATTCGGGGCAGGTGCCGGCCCGCTCCACCCGCAGCTGCCAGCCGCGATACTCATCCCACGGCAGGGACTGCGCTACGTCTTCCGGCAAACGCAGCAGGAATTGCGTGGTGGGCTTGCGACTGTTCTGGCTGCCCCACCACACGCGACAGTCATCGCAGCGCCAGGCCACCCCGGCTGTCCCGCGCAGCGGCTGGATAGGCATCGCAAGTTGTTGGTCGTTGAGTTGGTTTAACATGGTCGTCTCCTCTTGATGGACTTGAAATGGATGATGATTGTTCGCTGCTTCAAAAGTCGCGCATTACGACGTCTGCGAAACCGGCGTGCCGCGCATCGCCGATCGGGGTTTGGCCGAGCGCCCCGCACGCAGCACACGCCAAAGAATGCGCGGGCGCATCAGACTAGGCGCCGGCTTCATCAAGTTCATCACTTCCAGGAAGGCGCGATGGACGACCGGATCAGAATGCGTGGCTCGATTCACGCGCGATACATAGGCATTGATGAAATCAGTCCCGTGCTGCTTGGGGCCAGTCGTCTCGGGAAAGCGGAAATCCTCGCCCGCCGCCAGCTGCCACGGCAGATCGACTATCTTCGCGCTGCGTTTGAAATAGTGCGGCGCCAATCCATTCAGCGACTGGCGTTCCTGCAACACGCGATCGAGTTCGGCCACCTGCATGGCGGCCGAGGTCATGCCCTGCCCGTAGACCGGATTGAAGCTGCACACGGCATCACCCAGCACTAGATAACCATCCGGGAAGCGATCGAGTTTCTCGTAGTGACGGCGCAGATTCGACGGCAACTTGTGCGTGATAATGTCGCTCAGTGGTTCCAGTTTGATCAGCATCTGATAGATGTCGGGCGCAGCTAGGCTGCGCGCATAGTCCAGGAATCCTTGTTCATCCACGGGCGCCCCCTCACCACTCCAGCCCCCTAGTGTTACGATCCAGCGATCGCCCTCGATGGGGAAAAAGAATCCGCCGCGCTTAAGGTGTGGCGCATCAGGCGAGATCATAATTAGGTTGCCGCCAATCAACTCAAAATCGTCGGGACGGCGGCGATAGAGGCGCGTCGCATAGGCCATATCGATCTTGATCACGCTCTCGGCTGGCCGCGCATAGCCCAGCGCTTCCAGCCATTTGGGCGAAGACGATCCGCGCCCGCTGGCATCCACCACCAGATCGGCGTCGAGGATTTCCGCGCGGCCGTTCTCGGCACGGCGCTGCACTTGCACCCCGATCACGCGCGATCGATCCGGCGCAGCGATCGGTTCCTTCACAGCGCACTCGTCGATCACGCGCACGTTGGACAGGCGCAGCACCCGCTGGCGGATCGTCCATTCGAGCAGTGGACGGCTCATGAGCGCACCCAGCAGATCGCTCTCAAATTGCAGGCGATAACCACCGTTCGTGAACCAGCGCATGGACAAGCCCATGTCGCCGAAAATCGCGCCGCCGTCTTGCAGAGCTGCAGGCAGATCGGGGAAGTAGTGGGTCATGATCTCAAGGCCCTTGCCCAGCAGGCCGTGCAGATGGCGCGCCTGCGGCTGACCCTTGCGTGCTTCAGGCAAATTGCTCACTGTGTCACGCTCGATGAGCGTCACCCGCTCAAAGTGATCGCTCAAGACGCGCGCAGCCATCAGGCCCGCCAGGCTGCCGCCGATGACAATCGCGTGAGTGTACTTGGACATACTGTGTCTCCTTGTTTGGTCTTGAGACACAGTATATGGATTCAGGTGCTCAATTTACAGCCCAAAAGGTGCCGAATTCCTGTTGAAAAGTGAGCAGCGGTGGGGAACAGGGGAAGTTATTCGCCGGACAGTTCGGCTTGCCACAGCCACGCGGTGATGCGTTCCAGCGCGGCAGCAAGTTGATAGCGATAGGTATTGAAGGGGATGCCAATCGCCTCAGCCGCCAGTTCCTGCGTGGGCGCGGGTTGAAAATAGGTATGCCACGCCGCCCGATAGAACTTTTCGTCTTTGGGGGTCTGCTTCAGCGTATCGGCGGCGGCACGCAGTAAAGATTGTAGGGTGATCGACGTCGGTGTGCCATTCGCGTGCTGCATGACGAGGCGCGATCGCATCAGCGGATTGGCCGCCAGCTCGATCGGGTGGGTGAAGTTCCGTAGTGCGCTTTTCACCGCCTCGGCAAATTCCGGCGCGGACAAAACGATCAACGGCGCAGGCGGTGCCACCCTCACATCGGCCGGTTTCATCTGCGTCGCCATTTCGCGACCGCTCATCAGATCCAGCCACTGCGGCAGCGGTTGCGCGCGCCAATCGTGCGCAAAAGCGCCGTAACGCCGACCGCCGGTCACGGCATCGGCTTCGTCGGCGCGATGAAAGTTGAGGTAAGTCATCAAAGTAAGCCACTGCTCGGGCGGCGCGAGATAGAGCAGGCTCCAGGCCAGCTGGGGCACGGTCATCCACAGCGCGGCGCTGTGGATTTCCAGCGCATTCAGCACGGGCGTCATCTGTTGGTAAGCCTGACTATCGAAGATGAAGCGCCCCAGCATCACATCCTCGCCCGGGCGCAGCGGAGCGTGACGCTGGATATAGCGCAGCGCCGCCTGCGTCACCGGATCGATGGTGATGTCTTCCGGCGCGGCCTGTCTCAGCAGCAGGCAGCACATCGCGCCCAGCACCACGCCCCGGCTGCCGCGCACCACCACCCAGGCGTCCGGCTGCCGCTGCAGCCAGTGCTGCGCCAGCGGCACGGCGGCTGAACCCTCCCACCGGGCAATGCTTTCGAGAATGTCTTCGTGATCGGCGCGCGCGGCCTGCTCTGCATAGAACTTGCCCAGTTCCTTGTACTGAAACCCCTGCCGCATGATGGGATTATTGCGGTGCATGAATATCAGATCGGTGGTGCTGTGCAGCCGCTCGGGACCCGACAAATCAGCGATGTGGCGGATGATGGGCGCGCGCACTTGCCGGTGGAGATCGGCATAACCGTCGGGATCGCGCCACTGCAAATCGCGATCGATCACGTCGCGTGCCAGGTCGTGCGGATAGAGGCCGTTGGCTCCCTGCTCAATGAACGATAGGCCACGCAGCCATTCGAAGAGATCGTGCGCGTCGTCTGCATCCACCATTTCACGCAACAACGCCTCGTTGGTGACGCGCGCGTGCGCGCAGACTTGCAAGGCCAGGCGCTGCTGCGCGCCGGGCACGTGTTGAATAAATCGCTTGAGCAGCGTATCGATCACATCCGGCGCTTGATCGGGTTGAAAGATGGCGTCACTCGCTTGCTGGGCGACGACATCGGCCACCAGCGACAGGCCCAACGGATGTCCATGGGTGAACGACACGACACTGTCGTGCTGCGCCGCGGGCACACCCCGCGCGGTGAGATAGGCGCGGCTATCATCCGGTGGCAGGTTGCGCAGTGAAACAACGCGCAGCAGTTCGTGCCACTCCGGCGCACTGCGCCAGGCCGCGTCGGGCGGCTCGCGTCCGGTCACGACAACCAACGTCTGCGCCGGGAGTTGAGGCAGAAATGTTTCACGCAGCCAGGTATCCAAAGGCGAGAACAATTCATAGGTATCAATTAAGAGCACGCTGCGCGGTGCGGCGGCCAACCGCTCAAAGGGTGAGGGCGTCCCATCGGAATTGAGCGATTGATTGAGAGCCGTGAGAAAATTCTGGGGAGTGGGATTGATGTGGCGCGCATCCAGTGAGACCACCAGCACGCCCGCTTCGCTCGCCGCACGGGCGAATTCATGCAGCAGCGAGGTCTTGCCCACACCGCCGGGGCCGTATAAAAACAACACAGCAAAAGCGGGCCGAGAATCATGCAGGGCCGAACGGAGCAGCTCGAGCTCGGCAGCGCGTCCGACAAAATGCTTGCGACGCGCTTCAGCCAAACGATCGGCCAATGAAGTGGAGAGTGATGCAGCCATGATGCCCCCGCAGCCAGCTGATCAAGGTGGACTGCTCAAATGATACCGCAAGTTGCGTCAAGCGGGTATCGGCCGAGCCTGCGTATTGAGATAACAAGCAAGAGAGTCGCATAAGCGACTCCCTGCTTTTCCAATCTCTAACTTCCAATCTTAATAGCGCAGCAACGCCGCGACGCCCAGTTCATTCAAGGCAGTGTGCCCATGCACAATGTCCACGCGCCCGCCCTGCTCTAACACCTTACTGATCGTTGCTTCCACGGCGTCCGAGATTCGTTCGAATGCGCCGCCGCAGAACTGGCACTGCGCGCCGGGGACCATGGTTACATAGCCACATTGCTGACAACGATAGCCTTCGCTCTTATAGCCTTCGGCCACCAACAGCGTCTGAACCTGTCCGGCGTGCGCGGCGGTTAACACCCGATCGATCCGGGTGGCCCCATGGCTATTCTTGGCCGCCGCCGTGATCGCCGCTTCAGCCAGGCCAAACTCGCGTTTCAGTTCCGCCTCTTCCACGACCTTCAAAGCGCGATCACGAATCACCTGATCGGAATCGCTAACGTCACCCGCAATTGCGCCAATAACACGCTCAACCCAGGGCTGCCCCAAGTGTGCGCGGACTTCGTTGACAACCTCCGTATTGCCGCCCAGCACCACGTAACGCGGCGTATGCTTTTCACAGAACTGCTGCAGCGCCTGCGTGGTGTCTTTCATATTGCGCTTGATCACCTCATTCTGGTGACGATCAGTTGGTTCGTCAGGATTACGTCGCCGGCCGGTCTGCGTGGAGCCAGCGCCTGATTTAACGCGCCGCACTTCCTCGCCCAGTATACCTTCCCCATCGATGACTTCGCCCATCTGTACGAAAATAAAGCGGGCGCCCTGCTTGTCAATCAAGCCGACGACGAAGCGGCCATACACATCCCAAAGATTTGCCAACGGAGTCAGATAAGGCTTGGGACCGAGGACAATCGAATCAACGATCGGGACGGCCAGGGAATAAACTTTCCAAAAGTTCTCTTTTTGACTGGAGAAGATTGCCAGGCCCCGCCCGCTCCAGTCATATTCGCTCTCAAAGAAACGTTCAATCAGGGCGGCGTCACCGTTGGCGCGATCCTGCACGCTGTGCAGCAAATGCCGCAACGCCAGACGGTATTCATCTTTGGTACGACGCGTGGGATCGACGTTGAGGGTGAGGCTCAAGATCGCATGTTGCCCTTGATACTCCGCGAGCTGCTGCAGATCATCACGACTAAACATCACATGCCTCCTATAGAGTTGTGATGCCCGACGCTGAATGTGGGTGCGAGGAAGTTCAACCTGCGCCGGGCCAGAAGAACTAACGAGGACGATCGTCGAGTGTAACCGGCACCTGCAACGTTTCAGCGCCCCGGATCACGGTGACCGTGACCGTCTGGCCCACCTGTTTCCTGGCGGCCAGATAGGCGATCATCTCTTCAAAGCTGTTGATGGCATCGCCGTCAATCGCGATGATGATGTCCCCGCCTGCCCGGATCGGCAGTCCACGCACCGTGACCTGCCGATCGCCGCCCTTCAAGCCGGCGCGTTCAGCCGGTCCACCATCGACCACTGAGGCGATAACGACGCCTTTAATGACCGGCAAATCCAAAGCCGCGGCCAATTCACCCGTGGTGAAATAACGGTCAATACTGATCCCCAAGTAAGGATAGGAGACCTCGCCCTTCTCGCGCAGCTGCTGCACAACACGTTTCACGGTATTGACGGAAATCGCGAATCCCACACCGGAATTTGCGCGATTGGTGCCGTCAGTCCGAATGGCCGAATTCACGCCGATGACTTCACCCGCAGAATTCAGCAGTGGCCCGCCGGAGTTGCCGGGATTGATAGCTGCATCCGTTTGGATGATATCGGGATTAGAGAAGCTGGTGGAACTGCCACTCGGGCCATCGGCGGGCAGAGTGCGTCCTTTGCCGCTAACGATACCCACCGTCATCGTACCGACCAGACCGAAGGGATTACCGATGGCGATAACCCGCTGCCCCACCTTCACTTGATCGGAGTCGCCCAAAGACAGGGGTAGCAACCTGTCAGATTCAACGGCAACTTTGATCAGCGCCAGATCGCTATACGGATCAGCGCCAATCAACTTGGCCGTAGCGACCGAGCCGTCCCAGAAGGTCACATCGATTTCGTCGGCGCCGTCGATGACATGATTGTTGGTGACGATGTAACCGTCCTGATCGATGATAAACCCTGAACCCGAACCAAACTCGGTGAGCTCAGAGCCGCCTGCCACATCGATATTGACCACCGCCGGATTGGTGCGCTCGTAAATGTTGGCCAGCAGCAGATCGACCTCATCGGCCAGAATGGTGAGCTGATCCGGCGTCACCACCCGTTGTGGCGCCGCTGTGACCACAGCGGCAGGCGCACCAGCCACGGCCTGGGGCCGGGAGGCTCCAGGTGTTTCAAAGACCGTAAACTCGCGACAGCCTGCCGCCAGAGCAGCAACGATCAACAACACACTCAACCATTTCATCGCCTTCATTATCACACCTTCGTTGATTCTGTCAGAAGTTACACCAATATTTTCGCCGTCGCGTTCGATCAGCGCCTCATCTTCGCCAGCTGCTCAAGCAATTTCTTTTCTTCTGCGCTCAACGACTGCGGCAAACGCGCCTGCACTTTCACGTACAGATCACCACGCTGTTGTGGATCGCGCAGGTTAGGCATTCCTTGTCCGCGCAGGCGGATAATGCGGCCCGGCTGGGTCTCCGGCGGAACCTTCATGCTGACCTGTCCCGTCAACGTCTTAACGGTCGCTTCACCACCCAACATTAAGGTATACAGAACGACGGCGGCTTCGGTCTTAAGATCA
>JAUQXC010000676.1 GCA_030834825.1 Thermoflexales bacterium | reverse complement strand
TTCGGTCCCGGCGTAATCCCCGCCACGCTGACCTCATCGGCGCCGATATCCACCGCACCACCCAACGGTCGCGCCTCCTGATCGATGTCGCGTCGCACGCCAACGTAGGTTCCTTTGTTGACCGCTGGAGACAGGCCCTTGAGGTGGTAATCGTCAAGCGCCGCACCCTTAAACAGGGGATCGCGGCCGAACAGGCTGTGACCGCCATGATTGATGGAACCGCTAAAGGTGATGGGCGTGCCAAAGAACAGATTGTAATCTTCCACCAGGCGGCCGCCGAATTGACTCAGGCCATAGGTATACGTCGCCACGATCGTGTTGGCGACTGTGACCACACCACTGTTGACCGCCAAGGCGCGCGTCAGGGGCTGCGTCGCGTTGCCAAACGTCGTGTGCAGCACCAGCGAGCTATTGCTGGAATCAAACCGCACACTCGCGTTGGTGCTGGGCAGCGTGCCCGTCGCTTCGTTGCGCGCAATGATGGCGTTGACGATGCGCGCTTGCGCCGTGCCGGTGATCTCCAGTGCGCTGCCGTCGACAGCCGTATTGTTAAAGAGCTTGGTGCCGGTAATGTGGAGCGTGCCGCCGGCATAGACGCCGCCGCCATAACCGGTGGCCGCATTGCCTTCCACTTTGCCGCCCACCAGGGAGGCGACCGTTCCAGGGAAGTCACGCACGTACAGACCGCCGCCTTCAATGGCCGTGTTGCTCAGCATCAAACTGTTGTACAGTTCCGCCGAACCGACATCAACGAACACGCCACCGCCTGCGTTCGCGGCCTGGTTGCCAACGATTTGAGCAAAGTCCGTTCTGATCTTTCCCCCGCTGCCAATCAACAGGCCGCCACCCCAGTTGGTCGCCAGGTTATTGAGGATCAGGCCGCCCGTTTGGCGGAACTGGCCGCTTTGCACAAACACGCCCGCGCCATCGATCGCCGTATTGTTCTGAATCGTGCCGCCGATCTGCTCCAACACCGCCGCCGGCTCCACCACATACGCACCGCCACCCGATTGAGCAGCGTGATTGTTGGCAACCACGCTGTCGTTCAAGATCGCGCCGCCGGAATGCACATACAAGCCGCCGCCCATTACTGCGCTGTTGCTGATGATCTGGACATTACGGAACGTCGGATACGCCATGTCCATAATTAGCACGCCGCCACCAAACCCGCTGATCACGTTGCCGTTCATTAGCGTCAGGTTGGCAATGGAGGTTGCCGAAGTAATGGGGCCGGTCACCGTCAACACCCGATTGCCCGTCACCGCCCGAATGATCGTGGTAGCAGAGGACGCACCGATCAAGCTTACCGGTTTATACAGATTCAGGCTCTCCGTGTACACCCCGGCGGGAATGGGCACTACGCCGCCAGGCGGGGTCGCGTCGATGGACTCTTGAATGGTTGAACCCGTCTCATCGAAACCGATGTCGAAGCCAGGGCCGATTGGGCGGGGTTGGCCGTCAATGTCGAAGTTCACACCGGCAGCGATCCCGGCATTGATCGCATCCGCCGTAAAGCGCAGATGATACTCATCTTTCAGCGCATCGGCAAACGGTGAGCTGGCCGGATACAGATCATGTCCGCCGGAGATGACCGAACCAGCAGTAAAAGTGCTCATATTGAAGAACAAGTTGTAGTCTTCGGACGCCACCCCGCCGTTGTTGTAAACCCCGGTCGTATGGTCGGCGATGATCGTGTTGGTGACGTTTAGGCTGCCGGATTCCAGTTGAATCGCCGCCGCCAGATTAAACGGTGCACCCGCTGGATCGGCAATGGTTGTGTGAATCACATCCACGTGACCGGGAGAAGCCAGATGCAGCGCGCCGGCATTCGCGGCCACGGCCGTATTGCGTGCAAAGAGCGAATTGACGACACGCCCGTCGCCGTTTAAGTTGTGATAGACACCACCGCCGAGGGATGAAGAGTTGCTTACGAAGATACTGCTGGTAATGTTCACTGGGCCTTCTACATCGAGGCCGCCGCCACTTTGTAAGCCGCTATTCCGTAAGAATTGGCTGCGTTCCACTTCCGCGCCTTCTATACCAGCCAGGCCGCCGCCACGAAGTGAGGCACTGTTGGATACAAAGGTTGAGTTGACCACTCTCGCTGGGTTTTGCGCATACGCGCCGCCACCGCTGTTAAAGCGGCTGACGTTGTTCTCCAGGCGACTGTCCAGGATGAACAAATCGCCGCCAGCAGACAGGCCGCCGCCGTTGCCCATATCGGCTAAGTTGTTCAACACGTTTGAGTCAATCAATGTCACCGGCCCGGCCGCATACAGCCCCCCACCCTCGCCCAGGGTGGAGTTGCCCTCAAAGCGCACCTGATTGAGATCGGCCAGACCCATCGCAACGTAAGCGCCACCACCCCAAGCAGTGGAAGAACCCTCAGCCGTGTTACTAAAAAACTGCGTACCAAGCGCATGAAGCTCACTGGCATATAACCCGCCTGCGCCGCCTCCGCCTGTAGCACGATTGCGCACAAATTGTCCGCCACGGATAGTGGCCGGCCCACTGAAGTAGGCCCCGCCACCATAGAGGCCGCCCACGTTGTTGAGAAACGACGTGCTGGTCATGTTTAGGGTGGCGGCAAATAAACCGCCGCCGGAACCGCCTGCCACATTGCCATCCCAACGACCGTAGTTGAGCGTGGCCCCAGCGGCCACGTGTGCCCCACCACCGTCGTTGACAGCGGTGTTGCCAAGAATGGAGCCGTTGGTTACATTGAGCGCTCCCACCACTTCCAGTCCGCCCCCCGTGGTGTTAGACTGGTTGTGATCGATCATCGTATTGACCAGGCGCACATCGGTAGCTGCATAAGCGCCACCGCCCATCTCTACGGCCGAGTTGCTGAAGATCCGGGAATAGCTGATGACCACTTCCGGTCCAGCGTCCGCCCATAGACCGCCACCCTGCCAGGCGTTGTTCTCGCGCAGTACGATGTTTTGGAGGGCAGGCCGGGCGGGACCGCTGAGCAGGATGCCGCCGCCACATCCATCCGGGCAGCTCAAGCCGATCAAGTCGCCGCCCGCAAAAGTGATTCCGGAAATCACTGTGCTGAAGGTGAGGTTGCCCGTCACCGTCAGCACACGCTGACGTGTCGGCGCATTTAGCATCGTGACGGCAGGTCCATCGCCGATCAGGCTGACCGCTTTGTAAAGCGTCACACTTTGCGTATAGACGCCGGGCCTGATGTGGATGACATCGCCCGGCAAAACCAGGGCGCTGTCCAGGCACTGCTGCAGGGAGGCATTACAGGGCGGCAGTACGCCAGGCCAATCGCGCACGGTTGCTGTCCCCGCGTGCGCCACCGGGTTCAACACCAGACCGATCGCCGTCAGAGCACCCGCGGCGATCACGATCGTCGTCAACCAACGAATGAGGACACGCGTGTTCATGATTTTTCTCCTGTGGGATTGTGCCAGCTGCTCGCTAACGATTTGACGAGATACAGCTCGCCACGCTCGAAGCCCTGCTTCAAGTAGTATGGCCGCGTCCCGATGGCGCTGATCACCGCCAACCGATCGTACCCGGCGGCCCGCGCGCGACCTTCCGCTTCACGCAGCAGTTTCACGCCAAGACCGGAATGCTGCGGTTTTCCCCGCCCCGCTTGGCCCAGTTCCACCACCGGACCGTACACGTGCACCTCGCGGATGAGGGCCGCACCACGCAGCTCGTCAATGCCGGTCAGCGCTGTGGCTTCAGCCATTGGAAATGACAGCCGCAAGAAGCCCGCCAACTTACCGGCCTCGGTGTTGCTACTCAAAAACACTTCGCGTCCACCCAGCGTCTTATATTCCAGCGCCGTCACGGCTTCCATCACCTGGGCACTTTCCCCCCGCACCTCGCGGCAGCGAATGCAGCGGCAGGTGCGTCCTTCGGCAGCCAGCTGACGCTTGATCACTTCGCGCAGATTGGAGACGGTACTGCCTGCCACGATGTGATCTTTAGGAATGTCTCGAATGATCCGATTGAGCCGTACATATTCCGGCGTCGCCACCTTGCAGTCTGCAATGAGCGCGATTAATTCTTCATCCGTATAGGGCGTGAATTCGCCTCGAACGTACCACTGCACCAACTCGGCTTCGCGCACCAGTGCGTTGGGATAGATCTTTAACTCGTCGGGGCGCAGGCCGGTATCACTCCACAAGCGCTGGTAATCGATCCGATCGCTGACTGGCGTCGCACCCAACAGATTCGGCATCCAATGCAGTTGAAGCTTAAACCCGGCGGCCCGCAACAGTTTCACGGCCTGACGTGTTTGTTCGATCGTATGACCGCGTTTGTTCAGCTCTAGGATACGGTCATCGCAACTTTGCGCACCCAGTTGAACTTTAGTCACGCCCAAACGGCGCAAGCGGCGCACCTCTGCCGCATCGATGTAGTCGGGCCGCGTCTCGATCACCAGGCCTACGTTGCGCTGCACCGCCGTTTCGTTGAGGTGCTGCGCCTCCTCCAGCGTGGTTGACTCGACGCCATTCATCGCATCCAGACAACGCTGCACAAACCAGGCTTGATAGTCTGCGGGGTAATACGACCACGTGCCGCCGAGGATGAGCAGCTCGATCTTGTCTGTCGCGTGGCCGATGTTGCGCAAAGCACGGAGGCGGCTGTGCGTCGTGTAGAACGGATCGAAGCCGTGATACTCTGCCCGAATCGCGCCTGGCTCATCGTGCAGGTAACTCTTGGGCATGCGCACGTCGGTGGGGCAGAAGACGCATTCACCCGGGCAGGGAAACGGCTTGGTCAACACGGTCACGGTCGCCACACCGGAGACCGTGCGGGTGGGTTTCATCTGCAAGCGGCGCAGCACTTCCGGATCGAAGCGTAGTTTTCCCACCTCACAGAAATGGCGATAGGCGCTGACGAGTTGATCCTTGGAGAATTGACCACCCATACGCGGATAGCGGCGCAGTAGACGCGCCAAATCGGCAGAACGGGCCACGCGCAAAGCCGCCACCGCCGCGATCAATTGCAGCAGTTGCGTCTCCTCCTCAGGCGTTACTGCCCATTCATGCTTGGCGTACCATTCAGCGGTTCTCATGGTGAGTATCGTAAACAAAAGCGAGTTCTTCCGGCTTCAGCGGGAATTGCTCCCGATCCGCTCTGCGTGGTTACACACCGCACTGCACGCAGTGGGTGCAAGTGTCCGCCGTTTCAGCCACTGGATGTGACCATCCAGCAGGAGCCACGCGACAATAATCCCGTCCAACCCGGAAGAGCCCAAAAGCGTAAAACGTGGATCTGCTGCTGATGTTTTACGCTTTAGTACGCAGCCTCCCTGTGGGACGTTTTACTATGGTTTGCCTTAATCCACAAACCGGTACTTGATCAACGTCCACATTGCCTTGGGTCCATCCCGCCACGAAATCTTCTTGCCCTCCTCGTATTCACGTCCGTAATACGAGATGGGGACTTCAAAGATGCGGTGCTTGCGCTTCAAGACCTTGGCCGTGATCTCCGGCTCGAACTCAAAGCGCCTGGAACGCAGGGGCATGCCTTTGATCACGTCGGCGCGGAATACTTTGTAGCAGGTCTCCATATCGCTTAAGATGGCGTTGTACAACACGTTCGTCAGCAACGTTAGAAACTTGTTGCCCAGCATGTGCCAGAACATCATCGCCTTGCGCGGCCCCAGGAAGCGGCTGCCGTAGACCACTTTGACGCGGCCTTCCTCAATCGGGCGTAGCAAAGTCGGATAATCACGGGGATCGTACTCCAGATCGGCATCCTGAATCAACAGGATGTCGCCGCTGGCCCGATCGAAGCCGGTGCGCACCGCCGCGCCCTTGCCTTGATTCCGGTCGTGATAGATCACGATCGTTCCCGGCTGGCCTTCTTCCAACTTCAACAGGTCGCGCGATCCATCCGTGGAGCCATCGTCGACGATGATGATTTCATGCGCCAATTCCACGGCACGCACCTGCTTCAAGATTTCTTGAAGCGTGGCGGCTTCGTTGTAGACCGGTATGATGACCGACAGTCTCATGATGTCTGTTTATCTCCCATTCGTCACCACCCAACCGAGTATACGGCGGTAGTGTAGTTTCGCTATCACGCCACTGTAAAACGATTGTAAAGGCTAAGCTTACCGTTCGTCACTGGGTTAATTCGTCAAGCGGTCGACGGAGCATTCAGTTACCCTATCGCCACTCACTGGTTGACTACTGCATTAGATGGATTATAATGTGGGCCAACGCGGGTGTAGCGCAGTGGTAGCGCAAGTGCTTCCCAAGCACTGGGCCGTGGGTTCGAATCCCATCACCCGCTCTACTTCGACCGGGGATTATACCCTAAGTCGAACACCGTAGGAGCATCGGCGCGGGCGATGATGGGGCTTTTCCTTCGCAGTTAAGCGGTAATTAGTCAGCGCCCGATTGGAGCTTCTCCGGTCGGGCGTTTTGTGTTTTGAGCAAGGGGCATGTCGATTCTTGCCCACCGCTGTAGAGTCTTGCAAGACTCTACAACCGCTTGATTCTTGCGGTCATCACGTTGAAC
>JAUQXC010000675.1 GCA_030834825.1 Thermoflexales bacterium | reverse complement strand
CTTCGTCGTCGTCAGCGCCGAACTCGCGCAACAGCCGATCGATGCGGCGGCTGGCCGCCGTGATCGTCCGCTCATATCCGTCCAGTTCAGCCTCATCGTTCCCGTCGCTGATTTTTCGCACAGCGTTCACTTCCTCAATGCTGGTCCGCAGCAGATCTTCGTGCGTGATCAATTCGTAGAGGTGCGTCCACACGATGTGCTCGACGACACTCCCGGCCGCGAACGGCGCACCCAATCCGCAGGTGCGGGTCGTCTTGGGCCATTGGAACTGTGAGCAACGGTAGTAGGTGCGCTGGTAAACATTGGGCGTCGTACTGCCCGTCATCGTCTCGCCACAGGCACACCGCATATGACCAGACAACAGATACTCCCGCTTGCGATTCCGTGCCGCCCGCTCCCGATTCAACTGCCGCAATTCCTGCGCCCGCTCGAACGTCTCCCGATCGACAATCGCCAGATTCGGGAGATCGATGCGGATGCCGGCATAGTACACCACGCCCACGTAAGTCTCTTGGCTGAGGATCTTCTTGATGATGACCTTCCACCACTGCGCGCCCCGCTGAGTCGGAATGCCACTCGCATTGAGCCGATCGGCGATCGCCAGCATGGACAGCCGCTCGCCCGTATACCAGCGGAAGATCGAGCGCACCACCTCTGCTTCCGTTTCGTTGATCACCATGCGGGTGTCTTTGCGCCAGCCCTCGCGCTGATACCCATAGGGTGGTGTTCCTCCTACCCAGCGGCCGCTCTCCGCCTTACCCAGCTTGCCGCGCGTCGTGCGCTCCAAAATCCTGGCGTGCTCGGACCCGCCCTGCCAGGCGCGGATGACCAACTGGATGTCCAACTCGCTCGTCACTTGTCCCACGTCGCAACTATGCACCTGGACGCCGGCGCGGACCCAGCGCTGCACCATGCCCAGCAGATTCACGATGTCGCGTGACAGTCGATCGGTCTCGTGCGACACGATGGCCACGGCCTCCCGCCGCTGCAGGAGATCGACGACCTTGCGTCCTTCCGGACGTTCCTCGATCGGGGTCATGCCACTCACATCCTCGGCGATATCCGCCACGATGTCCAGGCCGTGTTCGCGCGCGTAGCGTTCGATGTATTCTTGCTGCTTGGGCAGGCTAAAGCCGTTATCCGATTGATCGGCCGTGGACACGCGCCGGTAAGCTACCGCTGGAATCAAATCCATCTGTCTATCCTTTCAAAGGCGAGGAGGCTCTGCCGCCCGATCGGGACTTCTTCGCGAACAAGCGCTGAGGCCAGAACCAACCCGACTCCCTGGGAAACCGCACGTGGCCCCTGGTGGGACTATCCATCCCCTGCCCCACAACAAAGCGCGGAGACGGTTTTCACCACCCTCCGCGCTCGTTGGATTTAGTTTATTACAATTTCGGGGCGGTGTAAATAGGGTCAGGGCGTAGGGCGTTGGTCCCAGCCGCGCCGATGTTTCGCCCGTGTCCGCGCAGTGGCAGGCCGCATGTTCCCGCGGGAACATGAAACGCGAAGTCCTACTCTT
>JAUQXC010000674.1 GCA_030834825.1 Thermoflexales bacterium | reverse complement strand
CTTTGATCGCGGGATGCAAATGCAGCGTGAGCTGGCGATAGCCACCGGCGGCGGCCATCATGTAACCCGCCAGGTAACCTGCATCCGACAGGACGCTGAGGAAGTTGCTGCCCGTCGCATACGTGTGGGTCCACGTTCCGTAAGAGAAGGCCAGACCGGCGACGGCAAACAGCAGGATGCTGATGACCATGTAGACCCAGGGCCGCGCCACCAACCCGCCCCCTAGAAACACCAGGGACAGCGTCGCCAGAAACGCCACGCCCAGATTGCCGATAAGGTAATAGGCGCCGACCAACATCTGCATCACGACCACCTCGCCCGGGTGGGACAGGACGTATTCAAAAGAGAGGGCTACGCTGATGAGCAGCACACCGACGTAGAGCACCAAGATTGAGCGTTTGCGGCTGGGACTGAGCTGCACGTTCAGCGCGCGATATTGCAGCACCAGACTTACCAACACCGGTACGAAACCGATGCCCCACGAAATATCGACAGCCGAAGGATAAGGCGCCTGCTGGCCCGAGACATGGTAGATGATCCAGAGCAATTCGGAGAAGGTCAACACCGACATCCCGGCGCCAAAGAGCAGCCAGACCCGGCGCGAGGCCATGCCCGGTTCGAACATCCGACTGGACTTCAAGGCCAGGATGGCAGCCAGCAAGGCGAAAGCCGCCCAAGAGGCGTGGGTCAAGAAAAGCAGCACGTCGCTGCCACCGGGCTGCCAGATAGACAAGGCACTATACACCACCAGCAAGCCGGCGATCATGGCCGGCGTCAACCAGATTCTTTTCATGCTTGTAAGTTCCCTGAATAATGGTCTCTCATGTTAGACGGATAATCTCATGTTTGGCATTCAGTTGAACCGCTTGTGACGGTAGATTCGCCAGCAGGGTTGCCAGGGTTGACTTCAGCATTTGCTCGCCCAGAATTTGCCGGGCCAAGCTTTGGGCATACTGTGTATACGAGAGGTAAACCGAGGACAACATCCTGGCATTGACGTCCGGGATACGGTGCCTCAACTCGTCCAGGTCCGTCAGGCCGGTCAAGGCCGTCCAGCCATGTTGTACCGCGTAGCGGTTGAGTTGTTGCGCAAACTGATCGGCCAGCGGCTTGCCGCCGGTATGGGAAATGACTTCCAGCAGCCTCGTGATGAACATCGTAAACAACAGGCTCAAGTCCGCACACAAGGCCTGATTGGCAGCAGCGGGATCAGAGGACTCATTCAAGAATGAGGACTGCATAATTGACATTATAAGCAGGCAAGGTTGGCGGATGGTTGAATGCAACCTCCTTAGCACGGGCTGCCCCTCCCTACTTTAACACAACACCCGCCCCCTTCCAAATTTGATGTACAATTCGCCCTATGAAGCTCAGCCAACTCATTGCGGCTTTGCCCGCACTGGACACTCCACCCCAGTCCGATCCCGATATCACGCTGATTACCACCGATTCGCGCCAGGTCATCCCCGGCGCGCTGTTCGTCGCTTATCCCGGCGTGTCGGTCGATGGGCATCGCTTCATCGCGGAGGCCGTCGCGCGTGGGGCCGCGGTGATTATGGGCGAACAGGAGTTGACCACAGACGAGAGACGACAGACGATAGTTGATGATGGTGCGCCGTTAAGCAACCGTAGTCCGTGGTCGGTCATTAGTGGTCGGCCTTATCTCAAAGTGCGTGATGGTCGTGAAGCCTTCGCCTGGCTCAGCGCCGCCTGGCACGGCTACCCGGCACGCCAGCTCATCATGATCGGCGTCACGGGTACCGACGGCAAAACCACCACCAGCAATCTCATCCATTCCATTCTCATGGCAGCGGGCCTCAAGGCCGGACTGATCAGCACCGTCAACGCCGTGATCGGCGATCGTGTCCTGGACACCGGCCTGCATACCACCACGCCCAACGCGGACGAGGTGCAGCGTTACCTCGCCGAGATGGTCGCTGCGGGCATGACCCACTGTGTACTGGAGTCCACCTCGCACGGCCTGGAACAGCATCGCGTCACAGGCTGCGAGTTCGACCTGGCCGTCGTCACCAACATCACACACGAACACCTGGACGTGCATGGTTCGCTGGAAGCGTATCGCGCCGCCAAGGGGATGTTGTTCACCTCGCTCGCCACGGCGGTGAATAAGGGGCTGCGTAAGGCCGCCGTCCTCAACAACGACGATTCCTCCAACGTCTATCTGCGCGAGTGGATCGAAACGAAGGCCAACTGCGGCGTGGGCTGTCCCGAGATGATCACTTATGCCATCCACGCCGCGGCGCAGTGGAATGCCTTCGACATCGACTATCGCACCGCGGCGATCCATTTCAACACGCTTGGCGCTGGTCACACGATCGAGATCGCCACGCCGCTGGTCGGCGAGTTCAACATTGCGAATTGCCTGGCGGCCATCGCCGCCACAGTCGCGGGACTCGGCGTTGATCCGCAAGCCGCCCGATCGGGGATCGCGACCCTGTCGGGCATCCCCGGTCGCATTGAGCGCATCGACGAGGGCCAGAACTTCACGGCGATCGTCGATTTTGCGCACACACCCAACGCGCTCGATCGATCCATCGCTGCGGCGCGCACGATGACCGAGGGCCAGGTCATCGTCGCCTTCGGCTGCGCCGGTTTGCGCGATCGAGAAAAGCGCACGTTGATGGGCGAGGTGGCCGGTCGGGCCGCCGATAAAATCATCGTGACCGCCGAAGACCCGCGCACCGAATCGCTCACCGAAATCATGGCCGTCACCGCGCAGGCCTTGATCGCACAGGGCCGCGTCGAAGGCGTCGACTTTTGGCGCGTGCCCGATCGCGGCGAGGCGTTGGCCCGGGCCTGCTCGCTCGCCAAAGCCGGTGACGTAGTCATGGCTTGCGGCAAGGGCCACGAACAATCCATGTGTTTTGGTGAAATCGAATATCCGTGGGATGATCGGGAAGCCATGCGAGCCGCGCTGCGTGGCTTGCCGCTAAGAACTTTGCCAACCGCCACAACTTAAAGCTTCCCGCCTAGCGCGCCACCGCGGCCTGCGCCCTGAATGAGTCATGCTCGACCTTGCCATCGTCATCGTCAACTACAACGTCTGCGATTTGCTCCGCGCTTGCCTGCAATCGGTTTACGCCAGCGTTGGCGTCACCTTTGAAGTGTGTGTCGTCGATAATGCCTCGCCCGACGGCAGCGCCCAGATGGTGGCGCGCGAATTCCCACAGGTCCACCTCATTTGCAACACGGAGAACACGGGCTACGCGGCGGCGAACAATCTGGGGCTGCGGTATTTTGGATTTAGCGATCAGCCGTCAGCCGTCAGCCATCAGCCATCTCGTGGAAGCGCTTCAGGCGCTGGTGACCGAACCGACATCCAACTTCCAATCTCTAATCTCCAATCTCAAGCCTCCGACCTTCCCAGATACACATTGCTGTTGAATCCCGACACCGTTGTGCCACCGGATGCCTTTGCCAGGATGATTCACTTGATGGACGATCAGCCTGAGTTGGGCGTCAGCGGCCCCAAGCTGGTGCGCCGCGACGGTTCCCTCGATCTGGCCTGCCGGCGCGGCTTTCCGTCGGTGGAAGTGTCCTTTTGGCATTTGATAAAATTGAGTAAAATATTTCCCCGCAGCCGGCGGTTCGGGCGCTATAACATGACCTATCTCGATCCCGATCGCCCCGCCGAGATCGATTCGGTCGTGGGGGCGTTTATGCTGGTGCGGCGTGAAGCCATCGCGCAGACGGGTCTGCTCGACGAGATCTTCTGGATGTATGGTGAAGACCTCGACTGGGCGTATCGCGTCAAGCAGTGCGGTTGGAAGGTGTATTATTACCCGCAAGTCGTCGTGCAGCACGTCAAACGCGCATCGAGCAGTCAAAACACGGCCGGCGCGGCTAAAGCGAAATTTGAATTCGACCGCGCCATGTGGCTGTTCTACCGCAAGCACTACCGGGCCACCACCCCCCGCCCCATCGATTGGCTGGTGAAGCTGGGCCTGGGGCTAAAGGGTGGCCCGCAGTTGAAAGCAGAGATGAAGAAGGAGTAGCTTCACCCTCCTCTGGTGGCTCGCCGCACCGCTGAGAGAGTGAGGCCCGCAGCATGAAAAACAGTCGCGTTCGCATGTTGTCCACCGTTGCCTTGATCGTCACAGATAGCGTGATGATTACCAGCGCTTTTCTCACGGCCTATGGCATTCGCTG
>JAUQXC010000673.1 GCA_030834825.1 Thermoflexales bacterium | reverse complement strand
GGCCACTCCCCCTCTCCCGAAATCTGCTTCTTGATTTCGGGAGAGGGGGTCGGGGGGTGAGGCAAATTCCACATACGCTTCATCCAACACCACCAACACCGGCAGCGCCAGCAAGCGGCGCAGATCGTCGTCAGAGATCAGGCTGCCATCAGGGTTGTTGGGCGAGCAGACAAAGAGTACTTTCGCATGCGGATTCGATCGGACAGTTGCTTCAAGCGCGGGTACATTGAGCGAGAAGTCTTCACGGCGCGGCACCTCGATTAATTGCGCCGCGTTGACATCCGCGCTGAAGGGATACATGCCAAACGAGGGTGGGCAGTTGATCACCCCATCGCCCGGCGTTATGACCGCACGTAAAACAAGATCGATCAATTCATCTGCCCCGGCGCCGGGAAAGAGACGCGCTTGGGGCAAGCTCGTAAACTTCGCTAAGGCTTCACGTAGGAAAGTGTTATCGGGATCGGGATAGATGTTGATAAATGGAGCCTGCGCCAGGGCCGCGCGCACTTTCGGCGACGGGCCATAGGGATTCTCATTTGCGTCGAGTTTGACGATGGCCGCGGGTGAGCGCTTGAGTTTTTGCGACAAGACCTCGAACGGCAGGATTGGAGTGTAGGGTTTCATCGCGGCGATATCGGGCCGGATGAAGGAGGCGAAGTCTACCGCCGAGATCGCAGGGGCCGCTGAGTCATCATTCATGATTGGCTTCCTTCGTTCGGAACAAGGCCGCCTGCGCGTGCGCATCCAGTTGTTCGGCCTGGGCGATGCGCGCGGCCTGAACGCTGAGGGCTGCGGCAGTTTTATCGTCCAACGCGATGAGGCTAGTGATGCGCACGAAATCGAGCGCGTTCAGCGGCGAGGCAAAACGTGCGGTGCCGCCGGTCGGCATGGTGTGACTCGGCCCGGCGACGTAATCACCCAGCACTTCAAACGATCGTTCACCGATGAATAAACCACCGGCATGCGTGACCAGGCTCTGCCATTGTTCGGGATTCTCGGTCGCCAGGCACATGTGCTCCGGCGCAAACGCATCGGCCAGACGCACGCCCTCTTCGACGTCAGGTGTGATGACGATCCCGCTCTGTCCGGTTAACGAGGCCGCGATGATCGAGGCGCGACTGCGTTCTTCCATTTGCCTGGCGATCTCAACCTGCACCGCGTAGGCCAACTTCAACGAAGGCGTGAACAAGATCGCCGTGGCCAAGACATCGTGCTCGGCTTGCGCGAGCAGATCAGCCGCCACCCAGGCAGGGTTGGCAGAATCATCGGCGACGACGACGGTTTCCGTGGGGCCGGCGAGGCCGTCGAGTCCGACGAGGCCAAAGACTTGCTGTTTCGCCAAGGTGACGAACAGATTGCCGGGGCCGACGATCTTGTCGACGCGGGGAATCGACTCGGTGCCGTAGGCCAACGCGCCGATCGCCTGCGCCCCGCCCAAACGATAGAGCGTCTCGATACCGGCGACGTGTGCAGCGGCAAGAATGACCTCGGACACCGTGCCCGTGTTGCGCCCCGGCGGCGTCACGACGATCACGTCCTTGACGCCGGCCACCTGCGCCGGAATGGCCGACATCAACAACGTCGAAGGCAGCGGCGCGGTGCCCCCGGGCACATACACACCGACGCGATCGAGCGGGGTCATTTTTTGGCCCAGCGTGCCGCCCAGTTCATGGGTGGTCCAGGAAGGCAAGGGCTGATACGAGTGAAAGCGGCGGATGCGATCCGCTGCAAATTGCAGCGAAGCGATCAGCTCGCGTGGCAGCCGAGCGGCCGCAGCGGCGATCTCGTTGTGTTCGATCGCCAAGCGATCCAGCTTCACGCCGTCGATGCGGTGTGTCCACTCGCGCAGGGCGGCATCACCGCGTGTTCGGACATCGGCCAGAATCTCGGCCACCGCTTCAGCGGGAGCCAGCTCGCGCCCGAAGATGCGGCGCAGCGATTGCTTTAACGAATCGGTCAGCGGCGTTTCCGTTTTGCGGCGATTGAGGATCGTGTGTTGGGCGTCGGAAAGGTCAGTATAGATTCTGAGCATGCTTCAATTCCTTTCGAGCGACGTACTACGCAATGCGTCTTGCGTAAGAGACCTTTTACGTTGCATGTCTGGCGCATTATGCTTGAGCATTCAGGACCTGTAATAGTTTCGTGTACCTGGGCGGTTCTTCTTCAAAGATGTAGGTCACTGGGGTCACGACGACGCCGCTGCCGCCGCTGGCGCGCAGTTCGTTGATGGTGGGCATCAGTTGTTCCTTGCGCACGACGATATTGACGTCATACCAGGACTGGTCGTCACGCGTGATCACGCGCGAGATCGTCGGGCCTTGCAAGCCGCCCAGGTGCGGCTGCTCACGCATCCGCTGCGCGATGGCTTCCGGTGACTCGCCACGCATATTCACGAAAACCAGATAACTGCCCTGTGCGCGCAGATACGCCTCGATGTATTCCAGCAAGAGGCGCGCCACTTGCAGCACTTCAGGCCGCTGCTGCAAAGCCGTACGATTGGCGATCAACACGGCTTGCGATTTCAAGATCACGCCATCGGATAACGGGCGCAGGCGATTATCGCGCAGCGTGGTGCCGGTGGAAACCAGGTCGGCGATGAGATCAGCATAGCCGATGGTGGGGGCGACTTCCAGCGTGCCTTCGGAATCGATCAGCCGCACAGCGGCCAGGCCATGCTGTGCCAGGAACGTTCCGGTCAGACGAGGAAACTTGGTCGCTACGCGCAGCCGATCGGGTTGTTGAGCTTGCCGCACAAGCAGATCGTTGACAGCCTGCACTTCACCCCACGCTTCAGGCACGGCCATGATCAATGCGCAATGGCCGAAGCCCAACGCTTCATGCAGCACGACGAGCTCACCGTTAACGCGCTTTTCTTCCACCGCGTCCAGCCCCGTGATCCCAAAATCGAGACTGCCCTGCCGTACGCCGATGACAATATCGCCGGGACGTTGAAACAGCACAGAAAGTTCAGGCACAACCGGAATGGAAGCTTGATACTGGCGCGGGTTGGGCTTATAGATGCCCAGGCCGCAGGCGTCGAGAAAGGCCAGCGACTCAGGCTCAAGCCGACCTTTGGAAGGGAGCGCAAAACGAATATCGGTGCGAGACATGCATAGCGCCTTTCATCCTCCCGGCGGTTTTTCGCCTCTGGGAGGGTTAATGTAAACAAAAAGCCCCTCGAAGATCGAAGGGCTTGTGAGATGCTCAGGGTGTAAGCGCGATCAGCCGGACCTTCGATCAGATGGGAAGGATGGATGATGATGGTGCGCTGCAACCGAGAAGGTATTCATCTTGGCCGCAACTGTATCACAGGCCATGGCCGTCGTCAATGGATGATTTGCACAATTGTGCCCGCCGATTCGGTCAGGCGCGTTGGTCGATCTGCCAGAAACACGCGGTTTGCCTTGACGCTCCTTCTGGCGCCAGTTATAATCTCAACACAAATCAATCGGCGTGAAGACACGCCCTCATCCAGAGAGGCGGAGGGACCGGCCCGATGAAGCCTCGGCAACCAGTCTGGATGTTGGAAGTTAGATGCTGGATGTTGGAAGTGAGAGGTTGGAACTTGGCGCTCCAATCTCCAAACTCTAATCTCTAATTTCTAATTCTCAACCTCCAAGCCCGGTGCCAATTCCGGCAGCATGATCTGGAAGATGAGGAAGGATCTCGGCAATGCGATGATGCCTCTTCTTATCAGAAGAGGCGTTTTGTTTCTCAACGCCAAACCAAGGGAGAGCCTATTTTGAAAATCAGTCCGCATACCAACCGGCGTTATCTCGACGCGCTGGCCGATCATGTGGTGGTGTTTGACGGCGCCATGGGCACCAGCGTGCAAGCCTGCCACTTAGGCCCGATCGATTTCGGCGGCGAAGCGCTCAACGGCTGCAACGATTACCTCGTGATCACGAAGCCCGCCGTGATTGAGCAGATTCACGCGTCATTTCTGGAAGCCGGCGCTGAAGCCATCGAGACGGACACGTTCCGATCGAACCGGATCACCATGCGCGAGTACGGCTTGCAGGATCGCATCGTGGAGATCAATCGGGCCGCGGCAACCGTGGCGCGTCGTACCGCCGATCGGTTTACACGCGACACGGGTCTGCCTCGCTTTGTGGCGGGTTCCCTCGGCCCCAGCGGCCTGCTGCCCTCCACGAACGATCCCACGTTGAGCAACATCACGTTTGAAGAACTGGTCGATGTCTTCCGCGAACAATCCGTCGGCTTGATCGAAGGCGGCGCGGATTTACTGCTGATCGAAACGCAGCAGGACATTCTGGAAACGAAGGCCGCCGTGCACGGCGCGTGGCGGGCGTTTGAAGAGACGGGCAGCCGCCTGCCGCTGCAAGTGCAAATCACGCTGGATACCTCGGGACGCATGTTGCTGGGCACGGACATCGCCGCCGCATTGACCACGCTGGAGAATCTGCCGGTCGTGGATGTCATCGGCCTCAACTGCTCCACCGGGCCGGACTACATGCGCGAGCCGGTACGCTATCTCTGTGCGCATTCGCGTAAACCGATTGCGGTAATCCCCAACGCGGGTCTGCCACTCAATGTCGATGGCCTAGCCGTCTATCCCATGCAGCCCGTGCCGCTCAGCGAAACGCTGGCCGAGTTTGTGACCGAACTCGGCGTGAGTGCCGTGGGCGGCTGCTGTGGCACGACGCCGGAGCACATCAAAGAGATCAGCGATCGGGTACGCGGACTGAAACCCAAAGTGCGCGAGATCGAATATGAACCGATGATCTCCTCGGCCATGCGAGCGCTGCCGCTCCATCAGGACCCGGCGCCCCTGATTGTGGGCGAGCGCGTCAACTCGCAGGGCAGTCGCAAGATCAAGAAGCTGCTGCTGGAAGACGACTATGACGGCATCCTGGCCGTGGCGCGCGATCAGGTGGAAGGCGGCGCGCATATGCTGGATGTCTGCGTGGCGCTAACCGAGCGCGCCGACGAAGCCGTGCAGATGAAGACCGTGATCAAGAAGTTGCAGATGTCCGTCGAGACGCCGTTGATGATCGATTCGACCGAGGCCGAGGTGCTCCAGGCCGCGCTGGAGATGAACCCCGGCCGCGCCATCATCAACTCGATCAATCTGGAAAACGGGCGCAAGCGCTGTGATGCGGTGCTGCCGCTGGCCGTGGCGCATGGCGCGGCGGTGGTCGCGTTGACCATCGACGAAAAGGGCATGGCTAAGACAGCCGAGGCCAAGCTGGAAGTGGCGCGACGGATCTACGACATCGCCGTGAACGAGTATGGCCTCTCACCGGATGCACTTATCTTCGACACACTCACGTTTACGCTGGCAACCGGCGCAGATGACATGGCCGGCTCAGCCATCGAGACGATGGCGGGCATCCGCCGGATCAAAGCGGAACTACCGGGGGTGTTGACCTCGCTCGGGGTGAGCAACGTCTCGTTCGGGTTGAATGCGGCGGCGCGCGCGGCGATCAACAGCGTCTTCCTGCATCACTGCGTCCAGGCCGGGCTTGATCTGGCGCTGGTGCATCCCAAGGACATTACGCCCTATCCCGAAATCGATCCGCAGGTACGCGACTTGTGCGACGATCTGATCCTCAACCGCACGCCTGAGGCGCTGCCCAGACTCATCGCGCATTTTGAGAACGTCAAAGCCGACACGAGCAAGGCCGTCGAAGACCCCACCGAGGGGTTGACCGTCGAGCAGAAGATCCATTGGATGATCGTGCATCGCAAGAAGGAAGGCATCGAGCCGCTGATCGATGTAGCGATTGCCGCGCACGGCGTGGCCGTGGGCCAAAAACCCAACGCCGGCGCAGTCTGGACGTTGAACCACGTGCTGCTGCCCGCCATGAAGGAAGTCGGCGATAAGTTCGGCGCAGGCGAGTTGATCCTGCCGTTCGTGCTGCAATCGGCCGAAGTGATGAAGAAGGCCGTGGCGCACCTGGAAAAGTCGCTCGATCGAAAAGAAGGGACAACGAAGGGGAAGGTCGTACTGGCCACCGTGTACGGCGATGTGCACGACATCGGCAAGAGCCTGGTCAACACCATCCTCAGCAATAACGGCTATACCGTTTTCGATCTGGGCAAACAGGTGCCGGCGAACGTCATCATCGATAAGGCCGTAGAAGTGGAGGCCACGGCGATCGGCTTGAGCGCGCTGTTGGTGTCCACGTCGAAGCAGATGCCGCTGATTGTGAACGAATTGCAGCGGCGCGGCCTGCATTATCCAGTGCTCATCGGTGGCGCGGCGATCAATCGACGTTTCGGACGGCGCATCCTCTTTACCGAAACCGGGTCGCCTTACGAGTCCGGCGTGTTCTATTGCAAAGACGCCTTCGAGGGTCTCGACACGATGGAGAAGCTGATCGATCCGGCAGAACGGGGGGATTTGATCGGGCGGATCATCGAAGAAGCCAGTGCAGAAATGCGTGGAGCTCAGACCACAGACCACAGACCGCAGACCACTGGTGTTCAGCCGGGGTCGATGGTCAGTCGTCCGTCGTCAACGGATATTCCTACACCGCCTTTCTGGGGGTCGTGTGTCATTCGTGACATGCCGCTGGAGATCGTGTTGCAGCATTTGGACATAGACGAACTCTATCGCTTGCAGTGGGGGGCAAAGAACAAGCACGGCGCTGAGTGGGCGCAGTTGAAAGCCGACTTCGACGCGCGGCTCGAGGGGATGAAGCGCGAAGCCATCCGCTCGGGTTATTTGAAGCCGCAGGCCGTGTATGGTTACTATCCGGCACAGTCACAGGGCAACACCTTGATCGTCTACGATCCCCATGATCGCCAACGAAAAATTGCGTGCTTTGAATTTCCCCGCCAGCAGGGTCAGGATCAGTTGGCGTTGAGCGATTACTTTGCGCCCGTGGAATCGGGCGTGATGGATGTGGTTGCCTTTCAAGTGGTGACGGTAGGCCTGGGCGCCGATGAAAAATTCCAGGAGCTGCAGAATACAGGCGATTACTCCGAGGCTTACTTCCT
>JAUQXC010000672.1 GCA_030834825.1 Thermoflexales bacterium | reverse complement strand
GACGTAGCAGCCACTTCCCCGGCCGAAGTCATCCACACTGGCGTCGGTCAGACCTGCCGCCCAGGCTGTGCCGATAAAGAGACAACAGAGAAATAGTACGATGCTGATGCGGACGGTAACGACAAGATACCTGGAATAGGTCTGTGCAGATTTCATGTTAGCCTCCCTTGTGATTTTTGGCTCAACGTTGTAGTACTATTTGCGCATAGTTCACCTTTCTAGTAAATATGTCGCTCAACTCAGTTTCAAAGTTCAATGGATGATGTGTGGTTGAGGCACTACCTCTAAGGGAGAGGATTCAATGTTACAAAGACGTCTAAAAAGGCTCGTTTTCATGATCGCGCTGGGCAGCATTTCGCTAGCGGCGCTTGGCTGGGGGAGCGGAGAGAGCCGATCGGGTGTGAGCGGGTCTGCCCTGGAACTTCCCAAGGAAGCCTTGCCGGTGGAGCGCCTACAACCTGAGGCCATCGCCCTCACCCAGAATCCCACTTTGACATTTCAAGTTTTTCTGCCTGTCGTGATGACGTGGCAGGAACCCGATCGCAAATCCTGGTGGATGGCTGGCGCGAATCCACAGCGCACTTCCTGGACGGAAGAGGAAGTGCGCGGACGCCTCCAGCCTGTGTGGTACCGCCCCATCGAGCCGTACATCCCCGCCAAAGTACAAATCATTGCCACCAATGGCTTGCTGTATGTTTCGACGGCGAGTGGCCTCTATGCACTGGATGCGGAAACCGGGGCTGAGCGCTGGGTGTATGCGACCGAAATGCCCTTGGGGCATTCGCCGACGGTGATCAACGAGGTGGCCTATGTGGGCGGCCTCGATCATCAGCTGCATGCCGTCGACGCTTTGACCGGGTCGCGGCTGTGGACGTTCGAAGCAGGGGCCGGTTTTGACACCAATCCGCTGGTGGTCAATGGCCTAGTTTACGCGGGCAACCGCGATGGATACCTGTATGCCATCTATGACCATGACAGTCCGGTGCGAGGTACATTGGCCTGGAAGTATCAGAGCGGCGGCCCCATCCACTTTTCTGCCGCCTATCAGAATGGCACGGTTTACTTTGCTTCCAACGACGCTTACGCTTATGCGCTGAACGCCGCGACCGGGGCCTTGATCTGGAAGTCGGCGAAGCTGCCCACGGGCGATGGCTTTCATTCGTGGTGGCCGGTGGTGAATGGCAACTACGTCATCTTCTCAGGCAGCCGCGGTTATCGGAACTTTACGCCGCCCCAGACCGGGTGGAGTTCCGATTTTTACACGAAGGGTGATGCGCCGTTGTTTGACGCGGCCTGCGCCGTTTCCAATTCAGAGCCATTGGGATCTATCCTGCCGGATGGGCGCATGGATTTTTCGAGCGCTGCGCACTATCTTGAAAGCAGACCGTGGCGGAGGATCTATTACCTACTGAATGCTGCGACAGGACAGGAAGTCACTTATGATTTTGATCACGATGGCCTGCCCACCTACGCACCTTTGCTCAACACGGGGACAAATTCCGGGACCCGCTATCCGGCGCTCATCGGACCTGATGGTTTGTTCTACACCTTCAATCATTACACCTGCAACTATGGGCATGTCACCGGCTGGCAGGCCGGGGCTTCGTCCATCACCCTCCCCAGCTCCAGGTTCACCGCGGTGGATGAACCGCTTGCCTACGCGGCGGGTGGCAATGTGATCTACTGGAATCACTGCTGCGATCGCAGCGCAGGCGCGTTTGATCTCACTGGCGATCAGGAGTGGGTGTATTTTGAGTACGACCTGGATCAACTGGTGCCGGGTTATGATGTGAAGTATACCGGCGCCGAGGAAGCGCGCGCCGTGGCGGTGTATGGCGGCTGGAACGGCGTCTATGGCTCGCACGGCGATCAGAACCCGCCCATTCCTTATCAGGGCAAGGTCTATCTGCATCGCAGCAATGCGATCATCGCCCTGGGAGCAGAAGGTGGCGCTCAAGCGCTGCCCATGTCTCTGGCGCGCCCAGTCAGCGATCCGCTGCCTGCGGTTGACGTGGAAGCGCTCAAGCAGCAGCTGGCCGCTGAGGTGCAGAAGATCATTGCGGCCGGGCATCTGCGGCCGGGTTATGGCGCACTGGGTTCTTTTGCACGTGCGGCTCGATCGGAGATCGGTGACAACTTCGCCGATTATTGGAGCAATCCGGCCGATACGCTGCTCGTGCTCACGGCTGCCATGCCGCACTTATCGCCTACGCTGCAGCAAAGCCTTAAGACTTACCTTCAGAACGAGTTCAATACTTACTCGCCCTGTGCGTATACGCATATCGGTTGGAAAACGGGTGCAGCACGCGAAGCGTTTGATTTGCCGCCCGAAGTAACCGCCGATATGCCCAACTGGCCGGCGACGATGTGGAGCACGTTCGATTTCGACGGCTGGACCGGACCTCCCGACGATTGGAGGTGGCCACCGCATACTTTCTATGCGCTGTGGAAGTACGCACAAGTCTTTGGCGGCGCCAAGTCTATTTTTGACAGCTGCGAGGAGCGGCTCTGGACGCCACCCAGCGATGCCACTTTGGCCGAGTATCCCTTTGCGCACAACGCCTGGATCGCCGGGTATATCGGATATCTGGAATTGCAGAAGCTGGCCGGTTACCCTGAAGACTCGACCAAGCGCGCCACGTTGAATCGCCTGCTGAGTTTGAGAGCGTCGGCCTTCACCAAGGATAATCCACGCGGACCGGACGCGCATCATGATGGCCAGCTGCTCAGTGTCGCACGGAACTTCATCTACCTGACGCCTGAACTGGGAGATTACCTGCGCACCCAGGCCTTGGCCAAAGTGCAGGCGGCCTACCATGAATACCAAGCGGTTGCGCCTTATTGGTTCGTGACCCGGTATGAAGCCGCTTACAACGAGAACGTCATGCAGCCGCTGTATGACTATCAGGCCTTGTTTGCCGCAAAAGCCTTGATCTTTGAACATTCTCGGCAAGACCTGGCGCGCTATCTGGATGTGCCAGCCTTTGTGCGCGGCGATTTGTTCTATCTTCAAAATCTGATCTACACTATCGAGGCCCAACAACAATGACTCACAAACTTGTCAAATGCGGTATCGTGCTATCGTTCATCAGCGTGCTGCTATTAAGTGGCTTGGCCTCGGAAGCAACACCCTTGCCACCGCTGCGCCGCGTGAATGCGCCCTGGTTCAGCGGGGATGTTCAGATCGAGCAGTCCGCTATTTTCTGGCTGGGCAAAGTCACACCTACCGAGAATTATGCCGATGTGCGAATTGGCTATAACAACACTGAGTTGTACGTGGGTGTGCTGATTTTCGATCGGCGTTTTTGGTACGACGAATCACCCACTGTGGCGACTCTGACTGACTACGATGCCGTCACGCTGTATCTCGACAAAGACGGCAACAGCGGCAGCGCGCCGGACTCGAATTCCTATCGCCTGGTGGGACAGCTCAACAACGGGGAACCACGATCCGACTGGCAGGCGGCCTGGCGCGGCACTGGCACCCAATGGGCCAACGCGGCTGCGTCTTTCACCACTGCCATCGATTCCGCCTGGGAGAACGGCGAAACGGGCGGCTTCAACAACCATCAAGATAATCGCGGCTGGTTCATCGAGTATCGTATTCCTTTCACCAGCCTGGGCTTGTCCGGGCCGCCGGCGCAGGGCAGTCTCTGGGGCCTGGGGGTTGCCGTTCACGATCGGGATGACGAGCTTGGCGGGCTGAGTCCGTTGAAAACCTGGCCCGAAAATCTGGCCGACAATCAGCCGGCGACCTGGGGCCAGCTACGTTTTGGCATGCCGGGTTACACGCCACAGCCGTCTGTGCCGCGTGGCAACACGACCATCCGTCATCTATTGAATGGCGTCAACGTGCCTGATGCCGCTGTCGGCGGCACGATCAACAACATGTGCCAGGTTGACCCGGCAGGTTATATTTGGAATGGATGGGCTAACTTCAGTGATCCGCACAACATGCAGGTCAACGTGCAGAATCAGCGCGGCATTGCGGACTGGCCGTGCTTTGCCAAATACTTCATCACGTTTCCGCTGGGCACGGTGCCAACCGGGAAGGTCATCTTATCCGCTACGCTTACGCTGCACCAATTTGGAAATCCGGGAATCGGTTGGGGTGACCCCCCTGAACCTTCTTATCTTCAAATTCTGACCGTGGGACAAGGCTGGGATGAAAACACGCTCACGTGGAATACAGCACCCATGGCGCGGGAAAATGTAAGCGCCGCTTGGGTTGATCCGCTGACGGCCTACGGCGGTGATCCGGGTGTACCGCGCACCTGGAATGTGAGCCGGGCCGTGGCCGAGGCCTATCATGCCGGCGAACCATTGT
>JAUQXC010000671.1 GCA_030834825.1 Thermoflexales bacterium | reverse complement strand
GTCGGCGACGTTCCACAATGCGATGGTCGCGTCGTCAGATCCACTGCCTGAAGCTAACCACTTACCGTCGGGTGAGAAAGCCAGACTGGTTATCCAACGGGTATGGCCCTGTAACTGATGCACTTCACGCCCACTGGCGATGTCCCACATCCTCACCACTGAAAAAAACGATCCTGCTGCCAGCAGCTTGCCATCAGGCGAAATGGCCACGTTATAACCGCCCACCGTACGCCCGGTGATGGTTCGCAGCTCGCGCCGGCTGACGACATCCCACACTTTGAGGATCTCAATATCCAGCTCACTATATCCTGAAACGAGTAGCTTGCCATCGGGTGAAAAGGCCAAGCTATCGACGCGAGTGCCGGGCTCAAGGAGACCGGTTAGCTGCCGGGTATGGGCATCATAGAGGTAGACGCCCACGGAAGAAGCGACAGCCAAAAACTGACCGTCGGGTGACCAGACGACTCGTTTGATCCAGCCCTTACCCCAGCGGGCCAGTTCCACGATTTGCTCGACATTGCTAGAGGAGATGACGGCAACCGGGCGGGGCACGGGCGTGAGGGCGCTGACGAATTGGGCCGGTGTTGTCGTGAAAGCCGGAGTGTTGACAACATATGCGGGGGTAGGCGTGGAAGTCGGTGGACGTGGCGTCCTCGTCGACTTCACTCCGATCCGGGTGGAAACGACTTTCTTCGTCGCCGTGTGCAGGCCGATCGTTGCCAGCACCGGCGGTGTTTTAGTTGGCCGCAACCTGGTTCTGGTCGGAACGGCCGTCCGGGTCCTTTTGGCAACCACCGTTGCTCGACGAGTTGTCGTTGGCGCGTTCGCCGCATCGCAGGCTGCCAGTAGCAATAAAAGGAGCACGAGTAGGACCAGGGTGCGTATGCCGAATCTGCTCTCAAATCGGTTTCTCGGTTTGTTGTTGAATTGCTTTTTCAATGACTGGTTAACCTGGCTGGATTTCTATCGCAGAGCACGCGAAGGGCGCGGAGTTGCCGGACATGGCCTGATTTGCTCAGCGATCTCTGCGCGCTCGGCGGTAAAAGGCGAGACTATCCTGCAGCGGCACAAACTAAATCGCAATAGTAAAAGCGCTCGTCGCGCAAGACTTTCTCGCCGCGCTCGACCGGGATGGTCCGGCGAAAGATCGGCCCGGCGTAAACGAAGGTGTGAAACTCGCCATTCTCGCCACAGGGATCCACCTCTGCGGGCAGATCCCTAAGAAAGTCCTCGTCATACTCACGGCCTGCGAATGTGCCATTCAGCATTGTCGTATCGACGCAGACGATGATGGCCCGAAACCCCAGCTGCACAAATCGTCGGGCCAGATCGCCGGTGTTTCTTCCCCACAAGGGAAAGATGCCCTGCATCCCGATCCGCCCTAGGCGCTCTTCTCGATAAGCACGCACTTCTTCCAGAAAGAGATCGCCAAAGACGGTATGGGTGACTCCGGCCTGCTGGTATTTCTCCAGGGCCTGCTGCATGCGCTGCTCGTAAATCTCGTTGGTACACTGCGGCGGAATGCTGACTTCTTCAAGCGGGTAACCTAGTGCCTGAGCCTGCGCGGCGAGCAGTTCCCGCCGAACGCCGTGCATGCTGATCCGATCGTAGCCGTCTGTGACGGTGGTTAACAGCGCTACGATTTCAGTGTTCTGTTGGCGTGCGACCTCATAGAGCGCCAACGCGGAGTCTTTTCCTCCGCTCCAGGCGAAGAGGGCTTTGGTTGTCATGGATTTCGCCTCGCGGGTCTTGATGTTGCGTGCTCAGATGAGAGTATAACAAATGCGATTGATCAAGTGAAGATGGTGTATTCGCTTTGATGCTGTGTTAGGCGCGATACTCCAATTTTACGCTTTGACACCAAATAAGCCCAATGGGTTTGTCCGAAGCGCGTCCTCATAAATCCCAACAACGGACCTTGCCCTAAACAGCATACACTCAGCATTACAGACTCTATATCTCCGGATTAACCCTCGTCGTTCCGCTTCGGCTCTTACTTTTTCCCACGCATCATCTGGGGTGCTACCATATGCAATGTACATGTCCTCAGGATAATCCCCACGAATATCGTCGGGTAGTTTGAAATACTCTGTAATCTCGGGTGGTATCCCCACCTTTTCGGCTTGGTGCATGCTGGAGCAGGAATTAATCCCTACTCCCAAGAGCAAGATCAAACCATCTATTTCTAGCAGGTATTGATAGCCCTTGCTGTGCTGGTCGGCGTTATGCCCCCAAGCACATACTCGATGAATCCCGGCCCCTAGCATTGTCCCTGGTCTTTGACGGAATTCGTCAGCTATCACCCCCATACCTGTAGGGCCATTGTAATCTTCGCCATAGATTTGGACTTTGGCCAAGATGCCTCTGGCTTTTTCTTCTTCTGTGAGGAGTAGTGGCTTGCTTAGAGGGTAAGCCGACATCACCAACGCTCCTTCCTCGCCGACAACGTTCATCAGAGCATCCCCTACTGCGGCTGCTCCCCCCTCGACCCAACCGAGGCTACTCAAGGAGCTGTGTACTTCTACAGTATCGCCACGAGTGAGGCCAAGTCGGCGCAATCCACCTTCAATTTCGATTCGGGTAGGCAATGTTGATTCTGAATGTGAGTTCATCATTTCTTCTGATGACATCGCGACCGCGTAGCGCGCCTAACTACAGATTATCCAACGAGCCTTGTTGCATGGCAAATATCCGCACGGCGGAACAAACTCACAAGACCTCGGAGGTTTTCATTCACTGTCTGGCTCGGTCTGATCATCGATCGAGTTGATCAGCAAGCAAAGCGGGACAGTCTGTAGGAACCTCCGAGGTCTTTCCATCATCCTACTTGATCATCGGCAGCACCCCAGACGCCCCCAGCACGAGGAGCGCGACCAGCAGTGCCACAATCACGATTCCGGCGAACATCAACGTTCCACGATTATTCGGCGTGGCGTCGTTGTTGTCCGTCGGCGTCGCCTCGAACAGCGGGCGGCTTGGCGCAGTGGTGGATGTCGAAGTCGCAGGCGGCGTGGATGGCGCGGGCTGGGCTGCGAACATGCCATCGAAGATATCCGGCATGTTATTCTGATCGGCGTCGCCCATCATCGGCTCCAGCGCAGGCCCCATTTTCCCCAGCGCCTGCTCGAATTTCTGCCATGCTTCGGGAGGCAATTCGTTCACGTTTGAATAAACCTTGCCATCCACGATGAACTGAGTTGAGCCGAGCACTGTCGAGGTTTGAACGTTGACGTTGCCTGTTTCCAGCAGCCCCTCGAAAACATCGGGCAGCCCGTTCTGGTTTTTGTCGGCTAGTATCCCCATGGCCTGCTGGTATTCGTGCCTTACTTCCGGCGGCATCTCGTCGAGGCTGGCATATGATTTTCCGTTGACGACAATCATGAATTACTTCCCTCCCAATCGATTACGGCGTGGCGCTGCACCACAACAAGATCTTCTTCACCGATCGGCTGCAGGCCGATGGCGGCCAAATCCCACCACACCGGATAACCGATCAGGGTTTCACCGGTGCGCAGGCGCAGCGCGACGATGGCGTGGTCTTGCAGCGCCGCGTGAATGTGCAGCGCCAGCGCCTTGCGCGAGCGGGCGCGATGCCACTGCAATTCTTCGACGGGGACGTGATAATACGCCGCGATCTTCGGGAGGATATCAGCCGTGCTGACATCGCGATAGCGTTGCTCGATGGCAAAGTACAACCCCGTGTCTTCTTCGCTCAGCACCTGCCTCAAGTCAGCGTTGGACGGTCCGCCGTGGAGGGCGCGCAGATAACGGAGGTGATCGCTCAGGCTCATATGGCGCCTCCTGCGGGGCGTGCGCCTCTTTCACACTGATAGTAAGCGATCGCCAACTTGCTCAACGTCACTTCATGGTTATCACCGGTTCGCAACGTCAATGTGTAAGGCCCAAAGCCGAGCAGCAGGCCGCTAAACGCTTCGCCGTTGAACATTTTGACAGTGAGCGTGGCACTGGCTTGCCGTGCTTCCAGCAGGTAATTGGCTTCAAATAGATCGATCCCTTCCGGCAGGTGTGCGCGTTTGGAGCGATAGCCTTCCGGCTTGGCTTTGTCCAGCGACGTGAGATTAGGCGGGACGCGCGCCTGCAAAGTCCGAATCCAGTGTTTGGCTTCGGGCACGCTGAGTTCGCCCAGCGGCTGGCCGATTTCGTCTTCCAACTGAGCGGGCAACACACCCAGATGCCGCGCCAGCCCTTTCAGAAAATCGATCTGTCCCTGGCGCGCGGGTGGCGGTTCCGGCACAGACTCAACTGGCTTCTCTTCTGCCGGTTTGGCCGGCTTTGGCTGGGCAGGCGGGGGCGCCGGCTTCTCGCGTTTGGGGCGGGGCGCTGAGTGCCGCTTGATGTCGTCCTCGTTGACGTACAGCACCTTCGCCAGCTTGGCACGGTGTGGCGTCGTCAACAGCCTGCCCTCTTCGTACTCATCGATCAAATCCTGCTTCAGGCCCGAGCGCAACGCCAATTGCGCCACCGACATTTGCTTGCGTTCACGGATTTTCCACAGATCTTCAGCCATCCTTGTCCTCCCAGTACATTCCTAACGATGATCAGGTGCTGAATCTCGCCGGTCCCTTCGCTAACGCCGCACCAACGGCAGGTAAACCTCGCATAAGCTGTCTACGCTTGCAACGGTTGCGACAAAGCTGCCCGATTCGATCTGCAGCAGGTCATGTTGTGGCGGCAACGTGAGTTGCCATTCACCCGCTGTAGATCCCACGGCGGCCGGTACCACAAACGGATAGCCGCCTGACGGTGCGGTTGTACCTGCCCAGCTCCAAGAGGCTTGGATGTCGTAGGGGTTAGGGTTGCGCACCACCCAGCGACGGTATTCAGCAGGATGTGGCGTGCAGATTCCCTGCACGCTCAAAGCTTGTGGGGCGATCGGCGGTTGATCGAGCTGCGGCGGGTTATCGACAAAGAATTCGGCCATGGCTGTAAGAGGGCGCTGACAGCCAGACCGCAGCTGGTCGGGCTGATTTTGTACGGCTGTGATGAACCCTGAGTAATCGCCGCTGACCAATTGTTGTGTCAAGGCGATTTCGATTTCGTCGGCAGGGACACAGGCACGGATGATGTTTTCGACGTCAGCGCGCCTGACGGTGGGAGGTGCAGCCATCGCCAGGAGATCGCCAGTTACGGCATCCCAAAGGTAAAGCCAACCCCTTTGAGTCACACCCGCAATCTGGGCGGCATTCGGGCTCCAGGCCAGTGCGCTAAGCGGCCCAAGATAGGGATTCATCGCCAGTGGAATCTCTCCCACCCAAGCATAGTTGTCGAGCTGGATGAGGCAAGCTGAGACATTGCTGGCCGAAATGCCCGCTTCGGCCAAGCGGCTCCCGTCGGGGGCCGGAATCGACAGCCTGTCTGTGCCGGAACTGCAGGGCAACAACGAGCCGTGCTCTTGGCCGGTCGCGGCTTCCCAAAGATGCGGGCCGGGCGTGATCAGGTAACTGCCGTCAACAGACCAGGCTACCGCCAAGTTGGGTAATCCCGTGACGGGGATTGTAGTCAACAGGGTGCCGCTTGTTGCGTTCCAGATGTATAAACCGAGTGAGTCAATGCCGGCTAATCGCGTGCCATCCGGGCTCCAGGCTAGATCGGCAATGAAGGTCGTCCCCGTATAGATGGAGGTTGCGATCGGCTGATAGCTGGCCGCGTTCCAGATCGAAAGCCTGCCGTCCCGGCTGCCGGCCGCAATTTTGCTGCCATCCGGGCTCCAACTGACGGTGACCATCTGCGCGGCGTAGTCACTCAGGCTCGCCAGGCTCTTACCAGTCCCGGCTTCCCAGATTGTCACACGCTGAGCGGCATTGGCGCTGGCGAGACGAGCACCATCGGGACTCCAGGCAAGGTCTTCGACTGCACCATGCATCCCGGCAAAAGATGTCAGCTGTTTCTCCACCACAGTGTAGTGCATCAGCCCAAAGGATCCGCCTAGCATGAGCTTCTGACCATCGGGACTCCAGACCACCGAGGCAAGGGCCGCGGGCGCTGCGGGGATTGTGGCCTCGCTCGTTGCTGGAGCCTTGGCGTCACTTCTCGCCTGTAACTGCGCCGGCGTGATCTGCCAGGCGAGGAGTGACAACAGGCTGCCAATCGTTAATAAGATCGTTATCGTCGTTAGGCGTTTATAGCGCATGGATATACCTCATTTCTCAGCATGGCAACGAATGTCAGTGGTTGGCGACCCAGAACTCTACCGAGGTGTGGAGCAGGCCATAGTTGAATGGGCGCGGAACGGAACCGTCACCTGGGGCCAGATACCGATCGGCCACATAGGGCACATACCTGGCCTGCTTATCCGCGGGGAGGGCGTCATAGGTACTGTACAAGTTTATTCCGCGCCGCGCATCAGTGGGTGAGTATTCCCAGCCGGGCGGCCCCCAACCAACCACGACCTGCACATGCGGATACTCCACCGTTCCATTATCAAAGGTAATCACATTGAAAGAAAGGTCACCTGGTTTCAGGCTGTGCCAGATGTTCACTGGAGCAGAGGGATCAGGTGAAGGTGCGCGATCAAGCGGTGAGGTCTCAATGTCTTCTGCCCGAATCGCGTTATTCCAATGACCGCTCACACGCAGCAGGGCCTGACACTTATCGGGATCGTGTGCCGGGTCGGGGGGCGGATTACACACACTCCAGCTGATGTCGAGCGGACTGCCAAAGCGGGAATCACCCAGCGGCCGTTGGCCCGCCCCGTCGCGAGCATGCACGCGAATGCCCGAGAATGAACTGATGGGAACCGGGACGTACTGCGTTTGATTGCTGTAATCGACATGTGTAAATGGTTGCTGGTTGTTGACCGCATGGCTACTGATCGGTAGGTTAGTCGAGTAGGCCACAACACCGTAGTAAAGACCGCGTAGCGTGTAGACGCTAGCATCCTGGCTGAAGGCATCAACATTGAAGTAGCCCAACGCGCGGAACAGCGAGCCGACAAAACTGCCGCAGGGGCCGGCCGTGCCTCCACTCCGGCCCCCCGTATCGCAGGCAAACGCCGGCGGCGGGACGTTGTAACCAGGGCCATACATGAGGGGATCTGAGCTGTGTGTCCGATTGGGCTGGCTGGCGTCGCGGTCGTGGAGCGCAAAAGCATTATCCCCTGCATAGCACCAGTTTTGCCGGGCCAGCGCAAAATAGCCGGCGTAATTGAGCAGAATCAGAGAGCCGCGCAGCGCGGCGTTGTCGCCCACAGCCGTCAAGCGCACGATCGGTTCGCCGCTGCCACCACTATCGGGAACCAGGTAGAGCTGATCGTTTTGCTCAAACGCACACGGCACGATGGCGTGCGATGAAGGGGCATCCGCATACGTCATCGGCGCTGGGTATCCATCAATATAGCGCAGGTTGAGGAATTCCGGATAGGTCTCTAACACCACATCAGTGGGGAATTGAAACTCGGATTGAGCGCGGTCGGCGGGGGTAATGTCAGTGGGACCATAAGGCTGGCGGCGTGACTTGATATTCAGGAGGAGCTGCTGGCAAGCTTGGCGCGCACCCAGCGGCATCGGCCGGGGCGCAGGTGGTGGGCCGGCCTTGACACACAAGCCTACCTTTTTGATCCGCAGCAGATCGGTCGTGACTCCCGACGACAAAGTGACTCGGATTCCCGCCGGATGAACCGCACGGGCCACTTCGGACGCAGGGAGATCGATCTTCCTGATCGAAATCGACTGATTCCCCTCCTGATAGACCTCATCCGGACCGGCCCCGGCGCTGTTGGAGATCAAATCTTGCGCACTGTTGGCCGCCAGATCGAGGTCGAAGGCGCCGGTCAGGTTCCCCGTTCCAGTGTGGGTATAGTGGATCTGGATCTGATGAATAGGTAAGGGCTGTTCGTTTCTCGTGATGAATTCCAGCAGTTCGGCTTCCAACCCCGACTCACCGTCTAGTAACGGTCTGCCGCTGTAGAAGTTCACGCCGCGATCAATGGTGGCGTGTCCGTTTCTGCCCCAGCCTTCGTAAGGCTCTCCGAGAATTGGCTGACCTAACCACGAGGCCGGATCACCGGAGAAATAGTAGTCATCGTTGGTGAAATCAAACGTCGCACAGCGTAAGTCCCAATTCGCGGTGAAATACCAGTTCAAGATATCATGATTTTGCCGGTATGTCGCCGTCCCGGCGACCAAGCCTACCCAGGCGGTGTCAGCCCCCACGACCTCGGCGATGTTGACGGTGGTGCTCAGCACAAACACGTTATCCAGGGTAACCGTGAGCACATTCGCTTCAT
>JAUQXC010000670.1 GCA_030834825.1 Thermoflexales bacterium | reverse complement strand
AGACACACGCCAATCGCAGTGTGTCTCTCTACGGGTAGTCCTGTACTACGTGGGCGATATTCAGTTGTTATTTGCCGGAGACTACCTTCCCGGCCTGATACAGCGCTTCAAAGTACGCCCAAGGCTGCGCTTGCGAGCAATCCTGATAGCCCGCACCAAACGCATCCACCCACTTGTACTGCCACAGCTTGTTGGCAGCGTCTACCTGCACGATAACGGGCTTGCCACCCTTGGTGTTCTCGGCGGCAACGTCATAGCACGCGCCTTCAATGCGAGCCCGCTTGCTCTCATCGATAGCCTTCTCGGCCTTCTTGGCCATCTCCTTGCACGAAACGGGGCTATCGGCCTTGCCATCCCCGTTGTCGTCAACGAAGTTCTCATCCCATTGGGCGCAATTGGCCTGCGAATTGTTGATGTTCCCAGAGCAGGCAGACAGCACGACGGCGGCGAACACAACGGCGAACACTTTGAACAGCTTGGCGGACATGATAAAATCCTCTTGCGTGCTGTGATGGACGTTGCAGAGCACACGCGGGCACAGAGGGCTGGTGTTGTGAGCACCAGCCCTCATTTCGATAGGGGGTACTTCACTTTTTCAGCGTCCTACCCCTCTATCTGATCTCAAAATGCAATCCCAAGCGTTCGCCTAATCCTCTTTCCGCGCCGAGAAATGAAAAACGCCCGTACGGTGTTGTACTGGCATTTTGCTCAGGCGCTTCTGCTCTATTTCTCGGTTATGGACTTCCCGCCGATGGCCTTTCGCGCAACTACCTCTTTTCGCCAATCAATTGAGAATTGACTTTGGGTAATAGTGATCCTATACTAAAAACCAGCACCGGCGATGAGCACGTGTGACAATCTCTGATCACTGGCCAGCTACAGCGTGCGGTCCAAAAGTATTATCACCTGTTTTGCGCCACAATGCCGTCCTACGCGGTATCATTCCGCAGCGAGCGGGTGAAAAAAGAGTTAGGCGCATACCCAAGATCACCATGTCTTATGCGGAGGAATGCGATTGAAGTTCTTTACGATGGATTGGTGGGCCGGTGTCCAAGAACTCGATATCAAAGACCCATCCGATGAATATCGGGTACATCTAGACACAATTCGTGAACGAATACCAAAGGACCTTCTCATGCTCCAAGGGACTGTATCTCTTCACGATGCTCACCTCCGCGAAATGGATTACACCACAACATCAAATGTTCTGGATATGAGGCTAGATGGCGATGATGGAAAGGGAGGATTGAGACAATTTCATCTCCACTATTCCAACATGGTGTCATTTCATACCTCTGCCGATCCATATAATGGCCTGCCTGGGCCTTCTGGCTATGGACATTGGGGCTACGACGAGGCCGATATTGCTCTTGATGGCAAAGCAGAACACCGGATACTGTTCTCTAGCGGAATAGAGTTTCAGATCGTGTTTGGCGAATTTAAGCTATCATGGAAAGATGTTGAGCTAACCCAGTGAAGCGTGTCAATGCGCCTAACAAGTGCGTGGTGTGTCCTGATAAATCATCGTCTGCTTGCAGGTCGCGAAGCGAGTCCAGTCCTGGTAAGGGTCAGGCCGCCAGGTAGCAGGCAACCAATGCAGCCGGGTGACTGGTTGTGTTGAAGCGTTGTATCTCCCGGAGAACGGGAAGCAAAGCAGCAGCCCGTAACATTAAGTGAAACTTGCAGCCCCGATATGTTAGACCCCAGACGGGGAGCCAGAGAGAGCCGAGCCTGTCACGCATGGCGAAGGCTATAGAAGCGGTGGATGGACGTAGGGTGTCCACAGAACCTGAGAAGCAGCCGCGAAGAACTCTCCGGGGTAGGGAGTGCGGGATGTTGCGACAGTAGACGATGGAACAGGAGAGGTCTCATCTGGTCGGCAGGCCACGACTGCCGTAACGACGGGTATAAACGAAGAGGTGAAATCCTAGAGGAAGCCGGGTGAGAAGTCGGAGGAGGCCATAGTACCGTTGAGCGACAAGACAACAGAACTTGTCAGGAGGGAAGGGTCTCTACTTCAACCAGGTTCAGCGAGGAAGTAAGTGACGGTGCATGCCGCAAGGCCAATCACACCACACAAAAAATCACGAGA
>JAUQXC010000669.1 GCA_030834825.1 Thermoflexales bacterium | reverse complement strand
ATCCATCTAAACTCGGGGTATCGTTCGACAAATTCTTGGCGGGTGAATTTCTGGTGATGAATGACGAATGGGCGAGGTAGGTGGATTGCGATACCACCCGCTATTATCAATCCTAAGAGAACGGCATTGCGAAGAGTCATTCGTACAGCTTACCGAAGCTCAGGTCACGCTATGGTTAGAGGCCACGCGCCAGGCCGCCCAACGGCCCGCGCATCAATCGCTGACGTCTTGCGCCGGCTACGTCGCAGCCGAGTTGCGACAGCCTTACTGCATCACTCTTGGCTGGACGCGACTGACGGCAAATCTACCGTGCCAAGAGATGCACCACAAGCGCAAAGACACTCAGAACGCGGCGCGGTAGACGGGCCGGCGGCACGCCGTTTGAAACGCCTCTTCGAGCATTTGAGCAAACAGATTGTAAGATGGTTGAAGATAATGGTATTTCTCAATCAGTACCCAGAGGGCACGTAAATACTCCTCCAATGAGCCGTTGTAGTTTTCAGAAAATCGCTCAAGTGAAGCAAGCACAGATTGGCGGAATGCTTTAGGAGTGTTGTTCTGTTCCATATGAAACGCTCTTGTTGCGGGAGCCGCCCAACGTTCTCGGCGTCCCCCTAATGATGGGGATTTCATCAGCCGCTGCCCAACTCCGGCCTATTCGGCGGCCTGCCCTGCCCAGTGCACCTCCGCCGCAACGCGGGGAGGGAAGAAGAGGGGCGGCTGCACGCCAGGATTATTCAAGTCTTTGAAGAATGTCAGCACAAATCTCTTCGGGCGTTTTGTCTTTGGTGTAAATCACCAGTTTGGCCAATTGATGATTCGAAGGGTGCTTAAGGAAGTACTGATTCAACTCGAATAATTCATTAGTAAATTCTTTCCCCGCTTTGATCAACATCCGTGTTAATCGATTTTTCAATATCTCAACTGACTCATCCATATCCGGCGATGGTAGAAGCAGTATCACATGGGGGTATGGCGCTAGAGCATTTTCAACCCGAGTTAAGAGCCTTTTATCATCATAGACTGAGTTGCTTGCTCCTAAATCAATGATGCCGTGATGATCAGCCAAAACCTTTTCAACCATCCGGGCTTCAAAGGGCTTACTATAGCGTAACACACCTTGGATACCCTGGTCGGATGCGGCAATCTGTGAGGCCGAAGTTTGATCATAGCCAACTTCCCTGTAGTATGCCCCGCGAACATCATCGACAGAACAAAAAGGCAAGTCTAGTTTTTCAGCTAACAAATGTCCTACGGTGGTTTTACCAGCACCGAGTGGGCCAATGAGGATAATGGTCTGGTTCATCGAAAACGCCTTGAACATCGTATGTCGCTTGACAGGCTATGTTCGCCCAACACCAGGCATCACTCGTCCAAGGGATTGCAGGAATTTAACAGCCAGCGTTTCGCGGGTCTGGGGCAGGCTGTTGGTCGGTCGTAGCGCCGTTCATCAGAGTTGAATCGGACACTTCGGACACATTCCCGTACCCCACTTAACATCTGTATCAAGTTCACTCTGGCAAACCGGACAGATCGTTGGTTCCCCGTCGTCCGTGTCGTGAAAGAACCATAAGCGAGTCGGGATTCGGGCGGAGAGAACTCGCGCAACTTCAAGACCCTGACGATTGACTTGACTGTTCGGGTCGAGTAAGCGAGCCTTCGCGTAATCTTCATATTCGCCGGAATCGAGCCACAGCCGATATAGCGCGCTGGCTACTGAGAACCATCTGGCGACTGATTCGGTTTCCTCAACCGTCAGCTTCAGCCGTTCGGGATCGACTTCCTTACGGCAGGAATCGCAATGGAGAGGATTATCGGTTAAGAGATCGACGAGAAACAATCCTTCTGCGAAAGCACACTTGCAGGTTTCTATTTCCGTCGACGGCCGAAGTTTGTTGTATGCATCCATATAGCAACCGAACGTCTTAAGGATTGACGCGGCGTGGATCGCCGAGTCGCCAACGGCGGGCGTAATGAAAGCCGCCCGGCACGCTGTGCGTGCACGTGATCCTGAGTTGATTGAAGAATTGCAGCCGCAGCATTCGTTCGAATTGTTTCAGAAACCGGGTTTCTTCACGCTAAACAGTCAACGCCATTGAGCATGGAGAGCCCCGGTTTCTCTAGCCTCACTCATCTGCATCATCCACCACCCCCGGCTGATCGATGCGCAGCACCTCACCGTGATAGTTGACCACCACGCGAAAGCCCATCATGCCCAGCATCTGCCGCGCCTCGTCGGGAATGCCCTGCTTCAAAACCTGGTCCATATTTTCGATCGATTTGTCGATGGCGGCTTTCGTGAAAAGGTCCTCGCTGCCCATCATCTTCATGATGCCTTCTTCGACCGCTTCCTTGTTCGCTGCGATCTGTCCTTGTAGATGCGCCAGCACCTGGCGATCGACTGTTTCCGCCTCGATGTGACGGCGAAAGCCGTTATCGTCCAAGACGTACTGTGCCTCGTCGCCCAAATAGGTCACTTCCAGCGGCTGGCCGTTTTCGTCAACAACCAGGCCTGCAAAGAGTGCTTTGTTGCTCATCCGTTGCTCCTGTAGAGCGAGTTGTCAACTCGCTCAGGGCAAGTCGGCGACTTGCCCTACCGTGGTGTGCACCAATCTCACTTTGATGCCGCCGTTGTTAAAGCGCGTCAGCAGTTGAAACTTCAAACCTGTGCCGTATTCCCAATGGACATCGCTGCTCAACATGGCCACGCGCCAGCCCGGGCACTTGGCGCGCAGGACCTTGCCGAATTGTGCATACAAGTTGCGCACATCGCTGTCGCCTGTACGCTGCCCATACGGGGGATTGGTGATCACGTGCCCCACCGCAGGTGGGCCGCCCGCGCCGATCGGTTCAATGGCGGACATGGCCCGCTGTGTGAACTCAATCTCGCTCAGCACGCCTGCCCGCTCGGCGTTGGAGCGGCTCGCCTCGATCGCGCCCGCATCCCGATCGGATCCCTGGATGCTCGCCGGAACGTGATCGAGCGCGGTGCGGTCGGCTTGATCGAGCAGCGCCTCCCACTCAGTCCGATCGAACTTCTGCCATTCCATGAAGGTGAAGCTGCGGTGGCGGCCCGGTGCGATGCGGCGTGCGATCAACGCGGCTTCAATAGGGATTGTACCTGAGCCGCAGAACGGATCGAGCAGCGAGCGATCGGGTGTCCAGCCAGAGGCGAGGATCATCGCTGCGGCTAATGTTTCGCGCAGTGGCGCTTTGGCCGTGGCCTGGCGATAGCCGCGAAAGTGCAGCAGCGCGCCGGAGGTGTCCAGGCTGATTAGACAACGATCATTCGCAATGCGCACGACGATGAAGTTGGGCCGCGCGGATTTATTTTCTTCGTCGGTCGTAATCAGCTGGGAAGTCTTCCCCAAGCGATCGGAGATGCCGTGGACGATGCGTTCAACCACACCGCCGGTGTGCATCAAAATGGACTTGTGGCAGGTGGCGCGAATCGACACGTCGCAGCCCGGTGTTAGAAACTCTTCCCACGCGGTGCGCGCGGCTTTGTGGTGCAGTTCCCGGAACGAGTCGGCGCGGAATTCGCGCAGGCGCAACAAGACCCGTTCGGTGGTGCGTGACCATAAGTTGACTCGATAGACGTGTGTCAGGAAGCCTCGAAATTCAACGCCGCCTAGCACGGGGCGCGGACTGGCGATGCCTAGCACGCGCAGCTCGTCAGCGACGGTTTTTTCCAGGCCCGGCTGGCAGACGGCAAAAAGATCATAGCGAGGTTGATCAGTCATGATGTTGTAATACGCTCGATAGGGATGTTGTGCACTGACGAAGGCTGCGTGATCAAGCGGCGGATTCCGTGACGCAGCTTTCAAAAGCCTCAAACAGATCGGCATCCACCGCGGTGCCGTAGTATTCTCCGCGTTCGTAGCGCTCTTCCCATTGGCCAAATAGTTCGATGAACTCGTCGGCGGTGTTGCAGGTCAGCAGCGCCAACCGGACATCGCTGGCGTAGGGCACGCCCTTGATGTATTTGACCACGTGCTTACGAAATAACACGATCCCGACGTGCGGCCCGTAGTAGTCGAGCATCGCCGCCAGGTGTTGACGGATGAGCGCCGCCCGTTCGGCAAACGTGACATCCGCGAAATCCTTGCGTTGAAAAATCCAGGGATTGCCGATCGCCGCGCGGCCAATCAGCACCGCATCGCAACCGGTCTGGGCCTTGATCCGATCGATGTCGGCCACACACTTCACATCGCCGTTGCCCAAAACGGGAATCTTCACGGCTGCCTTGATCTCGGCGATGGGGCGCCAGTCGGCCTCGCCTTTGTACGCTTGCATCTTGGTGCGACCGTGCACGGCGATGGCGCTGGCCCCGTTATCTTCCAGGATGTGCGCGACCTCAAGATAGTTACGCGAGTGATCGTACCAGCCCAGCCGGATTTTGCCCGTGACCGGCACGGGCAGCGTGGTGGATAAGCGTTTGAACAACTCGGCGATTTTATCCGGCGTGCGCAACAGACCCGCGCCGGCGCCCTTCTGCGAAACGTTGTTCACGGAGCAGCCCATGTTGATGTCGATCGTGTCCGGGTGCAGTCGATCGACTACGCGCTGGCACTGCGTCACCAAGCGATCGACATCGTGATCGAAAAGTTGAAAAGCGATCGGGCGCTCGACTTCATCATAGGTGAAGTACTGCCACGACTTGCGACTGTTGTGCGCCAGCCCGTCGGCGGAGACGAACTCGGTATACGACATGGCCGAACCCAAGGCGCGGCAAATCGCGCGAAAGGGTTTATCGCTGAACCCGGCCATCGGCGACAAGATCAGATCGCCGTAGAGGGGAATCTCACGAATGAAAAACTGTGGTGCACTCATCAGGTTGATTATACCAAAGCATGAGCGATATGCGATCACGACTAGGTCGGTCCAACCGCGCGGGTGTTTTAACGGCTAATCGATAACTATGTGAACTCACCGAAGTTTCACCAAAAACGCTTCACAAGCATGACGCACTTTGCTACAATGGTTAACAAGCCAGTTGGGCTGAATCTGATCAGCCTGAGGCCTTTAACCGCTACCTCATAAAAGCTATGAAACACAAAGTCATTCTCCTGCACAATCATGATAACACCTGGACTCCGGCAGACCTGATCGAAGTCGCTGAAGATAATCGACTGGTGATGGAGGCCCTGCGGGCGCAGGGCCACGAGGTCACGGATGTCAAAGTTTATCACAGCGTCGAGCACGCGCTGCGCGAAAAGAATTGCACTCCGCGTGAATGGATCGTGTTCAATTGGTGTGAGGGTTATGCCGATCGGCCGTGGGATTATGCGGGCGTGGTGGATGAACTGGAACACCTGAAGTATGCTTACACCGGTTCGACCGCGTGGACGCTGCGCATGACCCAGGACAAACGCACGACGCGTTCGTTGTTGCGCGCCGCAGGTGTGCCGACTCCGTTGGGACTAGAGGCACGCCACAGCCGCCAGCTGAGGTGGTCGACCTATCCGGCCATCGTCAAGCCGGTGAATCAGCATGGCAGTTATGGCATTGATGAACAGGCCGTGGTGGAGAACGATCGTCAATTGCGGCAGCGGGTGGAGTATGTGTTGGATACCTTCAAGTGTCCCGCTTTGATTGAAGAATTCATTACCGGGCGTGAGCTGCTGGTTACCGTGCTGGGCAATGAATCGGCTGGCTCTTTACCTGCGGTCGAGGTGGTCTTTCACGATCAAACCGCACCCGGCAAGCAGATCTATTCCTACGATATGAAGTTCTCGCCCGATGTCTGGTCGTCTCATGGGGTGCGGTTTATCTGCCCGCCGATGTTGACGGTGGAAGCCCGACAGCGTCTGCAGGCGGCCTGCGTGCAGGCCTATCGCGCAGTGCGGGGGCGCGACTATGCCCGGTTTGACGTGCGTCTGCGCGACGATCAACCGTATCTTGTCGATGTGAATCCCAACCCGGATCTCAACTGCGAATCGGCCGTGACCATGAGCGCGCAGCTGGCCGGCCTGACTTATCCCGAGCTCATTGTGCGGCTGGCCGATCTGGCCGCCGAGCGACACAAGCCGGCTGCGTACGCCGGCGCACTGCGCCCTCAACCCCAGGCGGTAACCCGCTTGCCCCGTCTTTTTGTGCCCTGACTCCCCAGGCCAGCGGCGGCCACGCCGCCGCTGGTTCGAAGTCGCCTGATCCGGCGGCGCTCACTGAAGTTTCACCGAAATGACTTCACAAACGTAGGTCAGTTTGCTACAATGCACCAAAGATTGTAGAGGTGAATGACGTTGCCCATTCGCAAAGAACCTGCGCGTATCTTGATCTTAAGCAATGAGGACAGTACCTGGACGCCAGAGGATTACGCCGAAGTCGATCTGGAAATCGCCCGGATGCAGAATGGGTTGATCGAACAGGGCTTTCAAACCGAAGTCTTCACGGTGCGCCACAGCGTGCTGAACGAACTGGGCCGCCGCTCAGGTTATCCGCGCGATCGGTGGCTGGTCTTCAACTGGTGCGAGCAATACTACGATCGACCCTGGACCGATGCGGAGATCACAGGCGAGTTGGAACAACTGGGCTACGTTTTCACGGGCGCCGGTTCGGATGACATGCGGCTGTCGATGGATAAGGCCCGGGTCCGTCAGCGCCTGGCGGCGGAAGGCGTGCCGGTGCCAATCGGAGAGGTCTATACCGACGATGACACGGAGCGCTGGCAAGTTTTTCCAGCGATCGTGAAACCGGCGAATCAACATTCCTCGTGCGGTGTGTCGCGCCGATCGCTGGTGGAGAATTCCACTGAGCTGCGGCAGCAAGTGCGCTGGGTACTGGAGGAATTCGGCGGCCCGGCGGTCGTGGAGGAATTCATCGATGGCCGCGAGATCCATGTCGCGCTGATCGGCAATCGGGAGATCACAATCCTGCCGCCCATGGAGATCGATTATTCCTTGTTCGGCGATATCCACGATCGGATCTATACAAACGAAGCCAAATTTGACAAGCAGCAGCTGCCGTATTACTTGACCAAGTTCTTGTGCCCGGCGCCGCTGGATGTGGCGACCCAACGCCGCGTGGAAGCAGCCGCGCTGGCGGCGTATCGCCTGGGTGGCTGCCGCGACTATGGCCGGGTGGATCTGCGCCTACGCCAAGGCGAGCCGCTGGTCCTGGATGTGAATCCGAATGCCGATCTGACCTTTGAGTCTGATCATGCCATCGGTTCGAAGATGCTCGGCTGGACTTACGGCCAGCTGGCCGCCCACATCATTGCGTGCACGCTGGAGCGCTGGCCGGGAGGGAACTAACCTCTTGCTGAAACCGAAAATCCTGTTGCTCCACAATCACGATAACAGCTGGACACCACAGGCTCTGATCGAAGCTGAACAGAATCGCCAGTTGGTGCTGGAAGCGTTGCACAAATTTGGTTACGAAGTGATGGATGTGAAAGTCTATGACAGCGTGACCGAGGCCTTGTGCCCGCGCCAGCTGGATCCGCGGGAATGGATTGTTTTCAACTGGTGTGAAGGCTATGCCGATCGGCCGTGGGATTACGACGGTGTCACTGAAGAACTCGATCGGTTGGGCTACCACTACACAGGCGCCGCGACCTGGTCGCATCGCGTTTCTGCCGATAAGGGCCGGGTGCAGGCGGTGCTGCGCGCCGGTCGGGTCCCGATTCCGCGCGGGCGGGTGCTGCAACCGGCGGACGATCTCGACTGGGCGCTCTTTCCGGCGATCGTGAAACCGATCAACCAGCACGGCAGCTACGGCATCGATCGCCAGGCCGTGGTGCTTGACCGCCAGCAGCTGCGCCAGCGCCTGGAGTACGTCATGGAGCGGTACCGGGCGCCGGCCCTGGTGGAAGAGTTCATCGACGGGCGCGAGTTTCAGGTGTCGGTATGGGGCAATCGGCCGGTGGACGTGCTGCCAGAAGTGGAGTTGGTGTTTGGCAATTCGTTGAGCTGGGAAGAGCGGATTTACACCTGTGAGATGAAGTTCGATCACGATGGGCCGCTGCATTTCAATGCCGGCTTTGTGTGCCCCTCCATGTTGACGCCGCAGCTGCGGGCCAAAATTGGCCGGGGCTGCCGTGCGGCCTATCGAGCTATGCGCTGTCGCGATTACGCCCGCATCGATTTGCGCGTGCGAGGCCAGCGGGTTTACGTCGTTGATGTGAATCCCAACCCTGACAGCAATTGCGAAGCGGTACTGGTGCTTGCGGCGAGTGTGGTAGGATTGTCCTACGAAGAAGTCGTGGCGCGCATCACGGAATTTGCGGTGGAACGTTGGCGCGTGACGCAACCCCCGGCGAAGATGAAGAGGAGCCAGCAGCATGAGCAACCAGCGCTTGTATCGAAGCACATCTGATCGAACGATTGCCGGCGTGTGCGGCGGTCTGGGTAAATATTTCAACGTCGATCCGACGATTGTGCGTTTGCTCTTTCTGTTATTGTTGTTCCTGGGCGGTAGCGCTATTCCGCTGTATATCGTGTTATGGATTATCGTGCCGGACGAGCAGCAGCGGGGCGCTTCGGCGCAAGAGGTACTGCAGGCTAATGCGCAGGAGCTGACGCGGTCGGCGCGTGACTTCGGGCAAAGTGTGGGCCAGGCCATGGGTTCATCCGGCGCTGCCGCGCAGTCGGCGGCGCGCAACGGTCCGGTGATCTTCGCCGTGATTTTGATCTTCCTGGGCATCTGGTTCTTGTTGCAAAATCTGCTGAACATCGATCTGGGGCAGCTCTGGCCGGTGATCCTGATCATCCTGGGGTTGGCGTTGTTGATTCCGGCGCTCCGAAAACCTCAAGCCTAGAAACTGTACTCCTCCGACCCCTCTCCAGGTTCTGGAGAGGGGTTTTTGCTTGATTTGCCTCTGCGCCTCAGACATGCTAGACTGACTGGCAGTGGAGGATGGAAGCGATGACGGCCAAACGGCGTGTGGTGTACGAAACTGAATGGGATGCCGCCAAGGTCAAGGCTCTGCGCGAGCATCTGGGATTGACCCAGCAGCAGTTGGCAGAGGAGCTGGGGGTGCGTCAGCAAACGATCAGCGAATGGGAGGTGGGCATCTATGCGCCCCGCCGTTCCACTTCCAAATATCTGAACTTAATCGCCGAACGGGCGGGGTTCACTTATAAGGTCAAGAAATGAGACCTGGCAGCTTCAAGAAGCTGTCCGGTCTTTTGTTTTGCTCCGACAAAACCTTAATTTGCCCCTTGACGCCTACACGGTAACGTGTTATGATGAGCGCTGTTGAAGCGCAGCCACGCTGCGCTCTTTTAAGACAGTGATTACACGGTAACGTGTTGAAACGCGAGGAGGCTGCCATGGGTACATATTCACTCGATGAGTTGATGCAGCGCTGGTACACAGAAGACTTGACGACCGAGCAGGTCATCGGCCAGATCTTGCAGGTACTGCAGGAGTTGAGGAAAAGAGTGGATGAGTTGGAGAGCCGCAGCCGGCCCCAGGGAGTGATCACGCCCAGACGGAAATCGTAAAATGCAAATAACCGGCTGTGTTAAGGCGCCACCACGTTGACCAGTCGTTCTTTCAGGCCGGAGTAGCGCTCACTTTGTTTGTTGTTCTTGACGGCCATGGCTAAGGCGCGGCGGGTGCCTACCAGGACGACCAGCTGTCTGGCCCGGGTGATGGCCGTGTACAGCAGGTTGCGTTGCAGCATCAGATAGTGCTGCGTGAAGATCGGCAGAACGATGGCGGGATACTCGCTACCCTGCGCTTTGTGCACGCTAACCGCATAGGCCAGCGCGAGTTCGTCGGCCTCGCTCCACTCATACTCGATCGGCCGGTCGTCAATCTGCACGGCCAAGGTCTGGTTTTCCAGATCGATCCCCGTGATATATCCCAGATCGCCGTTGTAGGTGTCTTTGTCGTAGTTGTTGCGCGTCTGCATGACGCGATCGCCTACGCGGAACAAGGTTCCCGCCAGCTGGCGTTCCACCTTTTTTGGCGAAGGTGGATTAAGTTTCTCTTGTAACCTGGTATTCAAGGCATCTTTCAATGAATCTTT
>JAUQXC010000668.1 GCA_030834825.1 Thermoflexales bacterium | reverse complement strand
AGTTTGCCATTGGACGTTAAGGGTAGTGCGTCCAACTGGACAAACGTCGCAGGGAGCATATAGTCGGGCAGTTTACTTTGCAGGAAGTGGCGCAACTCACTGGCCGGGATTTGGCAATTGTCGGCGGTCACGACATAGGCGACCAGGCGCTTATCGCCGTTCGGTTCAGCACGCGCGAGCACAAGCGCCTGTTGAAGCGCGGGATGTTGATTCAGGGCGGCCTCGATCTCGCCTAATTCGATGCGGAAGCCGCGTACCTTCACCTGATGATCGCTGCGTCCCAGGAATTCCAGATTGCCGTCGGGCAGATAGCGTGCCAGGTCGCCGGTGCGATAGAGGCGAGTGCCTAGTTCGGTACTGAAGGGATTGGGGATGAAGCACTCCGCGGTCAGTTCTGGTCGATGCAAGTATCCGCGCGCCACGCCAGCTCCACCGATGAAGATTTCCCCGGTTGCGCCGAGGGGCACGGGTTGATAGTGCGCATCCAACAGGTAGACTTGCGTGTTGCCGATGGGGCGCCCGATGGTGGCGCGGCCGCCGGCGATGCGCAGGGCCTGAGTGGAGTACGTCGTCGTCTCTGAGGGGCCATACAGATCGTTGACGGCTTCGAGCACGGGGCGCTGATAGAGCTGCTCGACGAGGGCTTGCGGCAGGGGCTCGCCGGCCAGGTTGATCACGCGCACGGCGGCAGGCAACCCGTCGCTGTGCAGCAACTCCCGGGCGGCCGAAGGTACCGTGTTGACCAGCGTCACGCGCGGCGCCGCTAAGAGGTGCGGCAGGTGCAGCGCATTCTGGGCCAGAATGACGGAGCCGCCCCGGCTCCACGTGGCGAAGAGTTCAAAGATCGACAAATCGAAACAGATGGAAGTGGCGGCCAGTACGCCTGCGACATGTTCTGACGCAAAGCGCTGCTGGGCCCAGTAAATGAAGGCGACAGCCTGGCTATGTTGGATGGCCACCCCTTTCGGGTGCCCCGTCGAGCCGGAGGTATAGATCACGTAAGCCAGGTTCTGCGCCCCCGCGGTGTGGGCCACCTGGTCCGGGCTGAGATCGGCCAAAGTTGGCCCAGCGCGATCCAGGCAGAGGTGGCCCGTCGGTGGGGCGGGCCAGCGTTCCAACAACGCGGTCTGGGTCAACACGAGCGGAGCCTGAGTCTCTTCCAGAATGAAGGCTAGGCGTTCTTGTGGATAGTCTGGTGCCAAGGGCACGTAAGCGCCGCCGGCCTTGAGAATGCCCAGCAAGCCGACGAGCATCTCCAGCGAGCGTTCCAGACAGATGCCCACCAAGACTTCGGGACCGACCCCTAAGTGCTGCAAATGTCGTGCGAGTTGATTGGCGCGCTGGTTCAACACTCGATAGGTGAGGTGCGCATCTTCAAAGACGACGGCGGCTGAGTCGGGCGTGCGCTCAACTTGCTCTTCAAACACCTGGTGGAGGCAACGCTCGGTGGGATAGGCCAACTGGGTGTCATTCCAGTCAGTCAGTATCTGGTGGCGTTCGGATTCGGTCAAGAGTGGCAGTTCTGAAAGGCGCTGATTGGGGTTGCTGACGACTCCTTCGAGTAACACTTGAAAATGGTGTACCAGCCGCACGATGGTCGCTTCGTCGAATAGGTCGGTGTTGTACTCGAAGATACCTTCTAACTTATCCCCCATAGTCATAGTTAGCGACAGATCAAACTTGGAAGTGGTGCTTTCGAAGGGCAGAATCTCCAGCAAGAGATTGGATAATTTAAGCGGAGGTGTAGGCAGATTCTGCCAAACGAACATGACTTGGAAGAGCGGCGTGTGGGCGAGATCTCGTTCGGGCTGCAACTCGTCTACGAGTTTTTCAAAGGGCAGGTCTTGCTGGGCATACGCTTCCAGCGCCCCCTCGCGCACTCGCCCCAGTAGCTCACGGAAAGTAGGATTGCCGGACAGATTGGTGCGCAGTACCAAGACATTGACGAAGAAGCCAATGAGTGTCTGGATTTCTGGGCGGGTACGGTTGGCAATAGGTGAACCTACCAGGATATCAACCTGGTGACTGTAGCGAAAAAGCAGCGTGTTGAAGGCAGCCAGCAGTGTCATGAAGGGTGTAACATCCTGACGGCGACTCAGCGCTTGAATTTGTTCGGTCAAGGCGCTTGAAAAGGTAAAGGGTAGGGTGGCGCCCTGAAAAGTCTGCAGCACAGGCCGAGGACGATCCGTCGGTAGTTCTAAAGCCCGGGGTGCCCCAGCCAATTTCTGTTTCCAATAAGCCAAATGATCTTCTAGGACTTTCCCTTGAAGCCACTCGCGCTGCCAACAGGCAAAGTCTGCATACTGAATGGGCAAATCTGGGAGCGGAGAAACTCTCCCTTGAGAGAATGCTTCGTAGAGTGTCGCGATCTCCTGAATCAATACCCCGGCAGACCAGCCGTCGGCGACAATATGATGCATGGTCAGTAAGATTAGATGTTCTTCTGGAGCTACGCGTACAAGTGTCGCTCGTAATAATGGCCCCGTGGCCAGATCAAACGGTTGCTGCGCCTCGTTGACCGCCAATTGAGAGGCTTCACTGATTTGCTGGTCCCGGGGAATCCGTTGCAGGTCGATGACGGGTAGCCTCAAAGCCAGCGTTGGGGCAATTACCTGAAAAGGAACCCCATCGATGGTGTCAAAAGTGGTTCGCAACGCCTCATGACGACGCAGGATCTCGTTGAGACTCTGTTCCAGTGCCGCTAGGTTGAGCGGACCCGTTAGTCGTGCCGCTGTGGGCACATTGTAGGAAGCGCTCCCCGTTTCCAGTTGATCGAGGAACCATAACCTTTGCTGGGCAAAAGAAAGAGGCGGCCGGGAGGTATGCGTACGACGAAGAATGGCCTTGGTTGCTTCTGCCTGCACCGCCTCCTCACGTAATGCTTTTAACAGTAAAGCGCGCTTAGCTGGTGAAAGATTTTGTAGTCTGTCTAAGCGACTAGTTGGGTTAGTCATCGATGAGCTCCGGAACACAAAGTAAAGCCTTATATAGCCGGCTGGCGATCTTGATTGTCTTGCATGAGGTTTCGCGCCTCAGTCTCATCCATTTTTTCAAGGAGATCCAACACTTCTTCTAATTTGGTGGAGTTCATCTGGGTTAGCATGGCGGACTCGATAATTTCCGCCAGCCCTTTGATCGTTGGATGCATAAAGCATTCTCGTAAGGGCAATTCCAGTCCAAATTGGGACTGTATCTGACTCATCAGTTGGGTGGCTAAGAGCGAATGACCACCGAGATCAAAAAAGTTATCGTGGACTCCTATTTGTTTGATAGACAGCAGCCCGACCCAGATCTCCGCCAGTTCTTTCTCGGTCGGCGTGAGCGGTGCGACAAAATGCGCCTCCAGATCGGGACGCGACTGATCCGGTGCCGGGAGGGCCTTGCGGTCCACTTTGCCGTTGGGCGATAAGGGGAGCGCGGCTAAAGTTATATAGGCTGCGGGCAGCATGTAGTCCGGTAATTGCTCTTTTAGAAAACTGCGCAGCTCGCTGGTGACGAGTGGCTGCCCCGCTCGAGGTACCACGTAGGCCACCAGCCGCTTGTCGCCGGGCGCTTGTTCCCACGTCATGACTATGGCTTCGCTCACTCCTGGAAATTGTCCTAATACTGCTTCGATCTCGCTTAATTCGATCCGATAGCCTCGCACTTTCACCTGGTGATCGACTCGCCCCAAGAATTCGATGTTGCCATCCGGCAAATAACGGGCTAAATCTCCGGTTCTGTAGACTCGGCGCTGTTCATAAGCGGGATACTGAGCCGAGGAGTCTAAGTGGCTACCTTTCATCTTTCCCATTCCGCGCTTCATTTTTAGAATGGGGTTCGGCACGAAGGTTTGGGCTGTCAGGTCAGGACGGTTGAGATAACCTCGCGCTAGGCCTACACTCGCGATATAGAGTTCGCCGGGCACACCGATAGGCACGGGATGATGATGGTTATCCAGGATATAGATTTCGACGTTGGCAATCGGCCGACCGATTG
>JAUQXC010000667.1 GCA_030834825.1 Thermoflexales bacterium | reverse complement strand
GATCTTCAACGAATTGAGAACTAAGATCGGCCAGCCTTCACCGCATGACTCGAAAAGTGGCAATAATCTGATCGAATAACGCCTCGGTGATGGCTCCCGGCTGGTTGGAGCCGGTCGTATCCACGTAGCCACCCAGCAGATAGGTGTATGCCTCGGTTTGCAGGTAATAGCGGATCTCTTTCGTCCCCTGCGGAAACTCCCACGGCTGGGTGCTCTCATACACCTTAGCGGTCTGACCGTTAAGGATCGTGTCTGGCTGGCGCGTGTAGGAAAACCCTGCCGCGATGTCCAAACCCTCGCGCAATGATTTACTCTCACCGACCTGCATGTTGAGCAGGATGTCCGCTTCCGCCGTGTTATAGTTGTAGATGTCTCCACCGCTACTCTGGAACCCTACCGGAATGACAGACAGGTAAATGAAATTCCGCGCCCCTTCGTCTGGATTGGCTAGCTTCATTCCGAGCGTCCAGCTGTAATTGTCGGTGTCAGTGCCCTCCATGCCCGGTGGATAGCTGATGCTGTAGTGGAAGCGTGGGTTCGTAAGCGTTTCCCAGCCTGAGGGTACGCTTGCTTCCGCGGTAACGGTAGGGAGCACTGCGGCAGGTGCAGTCGCACTGACGGCTGCAGTCGGCGTGGCCGGTGACGGGGTTGAGTTCGGAATAGTGGACGATGGCGGAGTGGCGGCGGGCGCAGTCCGACAAGCCCCTGCCAGTAACACCAGCGCAAAAAAGACGAGTAATCCCGATAATGATCGTTGCAACATGATCAGCCTCCCTGGCTTTTCTGATAAGGTACTCCTGAAACGCCGCAGCAGCCCGATAAGTTCCCGCCAAAGTATCAGGAGCCAGTCAAGACTTGGTTAGAATCCATTGAACTAGAAACCGGGTTTCTCCATCTCAGAAGGACTAGAACGACTAGCGCAGAGAAACCCGGTTTCTTCGATTACCCATACCCCTGTTCACCCTGGAAACTCCCCATCATTTTCGCGCATACTCCGCCAACTGCTGTAATTCTTTCCGATAGATGCGGCGCATGACAAAGGGATTAAACAGTCGTTCCATCCATCCCATCAGGCCGGGCTTGGTCGCCGCATCCGTAGCGATGGTCACGCGGGAGTGTTGGCCGCCATTGAGGGGATCGACTGTGAAGCTGCTGGTCACACCCGCCGCCGCATCCGACTCCACCAGCACGCGACCCGGTTCCGGCTCGCTAATGACTTGGCGATAAGCGCGCTTGACGCCCATCACCTTCATGCCCACATGGATGATGGTGCCCGCACCCTGTCCGCCCTTTTCCACGGTTAGCTCAGTGAAATACGGCTTCGGCAGAATGGCCGGATGACTCACGCGGTAATCTGACAGGATCGCGTACACCTTTTCCGGGCGTGCTTCGATCACTGCGGAAGATTCAACATGGATCTGGCCCATGGCATTTCTCCTTAATGTTCTGTGCCTTAAAGTAAGACAGCCCTCTCCTGAGATCAAGTAACGATCTCAGGAGAGGGACAGGGTGAGGTTAGCGGGTCACCACCGGCAAGTACACGTGATACACTGGCGCGAGCAGCGTAAAGGACCAACTCTCGGTAAGTGTTTGGCCGGTCAGCATGTCCTGCACGGCGACCGTTGCCGTGTAGTGACCTGACTGCAGCACTGCGCCAGGTGTGAAACGTGCACCCAGCGTATCCACTTGATCGACGCTGACTTGTGATGTAATGGGTGTCAGTGCGCCCGTCACGTTCATGCCTTGCTCGTTCTGCAGCGTGAAGACCGTAAGCGAGATCGGTTTGGCGAACGTGAACGATACTTCGCTGACGCCGTCGATCATTTCGTCGCGGCGCGGTGTTTGACTGACCAGGCCGTTGGTCGGCATGGCCGCATTCGCGAAGGCCGCCGGTCCGACGTTGCCGCTGAGGTCGTAGGCGCTCACTGCAAACTGATGCACGCTGTCCGGCGCCAGGCCATAGACATCGAACTGGTTCAAGCGTCCCGCTTTGATCTGCGGCGTGGCGCCGTCGATCGAGACACGATACCCGGCTACATCCGCCTCAGCTGCGCTGCCATTCCACGTCAGCAACACGGAGCCATCGCCGCGCGGTGCTGCGATCAGACCGATCGGCGCGGCCGGCGGTGTCGTATCGTTGACGATGATCGGCTCGGTGCGCGCCACGATCGGCGTGTGCTTGTAATCGTCCACGGCGATCGTCAGCGTGTACGTACCGCTGGCCAGTGCCGGCGTCCAGGTGGTATTGCCCGCCAGCTGCGCCTGTGTCGCCTTTTGATTGGCGATGGGATAACGCACGCCCTGCGCATCGACGGCATACACCTCGACGCTGAAGCCTGGATCGTTGTTGCTGACATTCCACGTCACGTTGAAAGCTTCGTTGCCGTTGAACGTGAAGCGCGGTGTCGGTTGTTGCTCGATCGGCAGCAGCGCGCCCTGCGGCGTCGTCACATTGAACGTGCCGATCTGCGGCGCAGGATCGGCCCCCCACACGCCGATGACGTTGCCCGGCTGCGCGTTGATGGTCCACGGCCCGATCGCTTGTGCGGGATTCGCCAGCGTGATCACGTAGATGCGCTGATCTTGCGTGTCCGGCTCGTAGACGATCTCTGTGGTGAACGCGGCTCCATTCGGCGCGGTGATCGCGATCGGCTGCGAGCTCGGTCGGTTGGTGGGAGTGATCGCTTCGGCGATCCACAACTCACTGGCGGCGCCGCTGACATTCACGCGATAGGCGCTGGTCGCGGCTGCACTGGCGTCTGCTCCGTCGGTTCTCAGCAACCCGATCGGTACCGGTTCATAAGCTTCCATATTCAACCCGGCGTCCAGGCCCAGGCCCGGCGCGACTTTGACAAAGACATAGAACGTTTTGCCAAACAGCGTGTAAGCCGCGCGTGCGCCCCAGACCTTTTTGCCGTCGTGATAGAACTTACCCGCATCATAAGTTTTGCGTTCCAGGGTGATGGTCGCGGGTGGAATGCACACCCACAACACACAACCGATCGAGCCTTTGCGCAAACCGACTTCCATCACCGATTGACCGTAGGCTGTGAACTCGCCCTCGGGGTCGAAGCCAAAGGCCAGCGACAGGATGGCCCGCGCCACTTGCCATTCGCTCGTGCCCGTGAACGAGACGGAGCGCGACGTCATGTGGATCACTGCCTCGTTGACGCGGATACCCAGCAGGCGCGTTGTCGCCGACGTTACCAGATCGAACGGCCTGACTTTAAGCGCCACTTCACCATCAGCTGCGATCCACGGGATGCCGAAGAAATCCAGGCCGCCCGTAACGCGGACGCCAAAGCGCATCTCCGCCACGCCACTGGAGAGATCGAACTCGCCCGCTACGCGCGTGAGGAACAGGCCCGTATCGCCGATGGGGATGGCAGTGCCGTTGCTCACGCGGCCTTCAAACGCCAGCCGCACTTGCTGCAAGCGCACTTCGGGTGGCTGCTTGATGTATAACATCTTGAAGCCGCCTTCGACGGCGAACGCTTCAAATCCGAACTGGGCATTCGCGCGAATCGAGTAGTTGCCATCGGGCTGCCGGTAAAGTTCCGCCAGCACATTTCTGACGCCTACGCCGAACGCGGTGAAGTCCGGGATGTGGAACTTGCCGCCGGTAAGATTGAAGCCATTCGGCCCGCCGATCTCCAAGCCATACAACGTGGTGCCCACCCCGCCTAACGAGTCGGGCAGCTTCAAGCCCACTTGTTGCGCGCTGACCAGACCTTCGACGAACTTCGGTTCCTGCACTTGAAACTCAAAGCCTCCCAGCCGGAACCCGAACCCGTTGATCGAACCGTCGATCTTGCCATTCTTGATCCACAGACTGCCACGGGTTGAGACGTTGTTGCCCGTCTGTAGATCTTCTGCGCCTTTGATCGTCAAGGTGGTGGTGATCCTGATCATGTACTGCTTCTCCGCCGTTACGGCAATCGCCGCCGTGTTGTCGCTGAAGTGCAGCAGCCACAGCTCCTTATTGGGTATCTTGAACTGGCCGCTGGCGTCGCCCCAGGTGACCCCGTCAGCCGAGATGCTTAGATTATTGACCGTCAACCGCTCGCCCCCCCACGAAGCCGGCAGTGTGAGCGTCGTCGTCATCGCGTGGAAGGTGTCGTTTTCATACTTCAAGTCTTCAGCCTGCAGGGCGATACCGGCCAGCGTGAGATTGACGCTGCGGAGCGTGCCACTGATGCCGTTATTGTCGATGTACAGGCGCACGCCGGCGGCAGTACTCCAGTCGCTGCCCAGCTGGAACGTCACGCGCGCATCCAACTGGAAGACCAACCGCTCGTCGGCGACGTGATACACCAGCTCGCCTACGATCTGATCGAATTTGACCGCGGCCGTTGCGTCAGGATCGCCTGCCAGATAGAAAGGTTCGTTGATCACGATCTTGCCGCCGACCGCTCCGATGTGAATATACGGCTCGCGCTTGGTGATATAGGTATCTTCCAAGAGGAAGTAGGGTGTCAAGTTGACGTTGGTGGCCTTTTTAACCCACGACTTGGGCACCTTGAACTCGGTGCGCTCTGCCGCGATGTGATATTCCTCAGTAAACAAGGCCGTGGCGCTGAGCAGGTCGAAACCGTTGCTGACGGCCGCGGGCTGTTTAAACTTGCCAAAAGTGACTCCCTTGAACGTCATCTCCCGCCCCGCCGCCGTCATCGTGAACGTCGGCAGTTGACCGCTTAGCCCGCCCTTCGCCAGCTTGAGATTGATCGGGCTGCCACCGCCGATCGTCACGCCGCTGTTGAACGGCAGCGACATCAGCCGCATCTGCTGCACCTTCAAATCCGCTGCGAACGACGTGCCGCCGGCTGAATTGAAATCAACGCCCACGGTGATCGTGATGCCTTTGACTTGGAAGAAATCGTCGAACACGCTGAAGTCCGGGAGATGTGTTTCGGCGGCCGCTTTGAAGCGCAGCTTGGCCGGACCCTTTCCGTCGATGACCAGATCAGACAGCATCAGGGTAGGAATGTAAGGAATGTCCAAGCGGGCCGCTTTGATGTTGATCCCTTCGGTCCCGGCGCTGAACGTGCCGGTCAGGGTACCGCCCGCAAACTTTAGGCTGAGAGTGTGCGAGAGTGTCGCCGTGAGCACGTCGTGGGGGCCGACCTTGAACGCCAGCAGCGTTTGCAGGGTTTGGGTTTCGGGCAGGGCGATCTCGATCGCGGCCTGCGCGTCCACTTCGGGCTTCAGTAGATCGAGCACGAGCGACGGCGTGATGAAGATGTCGGACTTGCCCAGCTTCGTGATCGCCACGCTGGCGTTGAACAGATTGACCTGACCATTCGTGGCCGTATAGCTGCCCCCCACCAGCGGCTGTCCGCCCTGCAAGAAAGCGAGCTGGCCTGTCAGCGTGATGGCGTTGGTGCCCGAGATGCCCCTTACCGCCCCGCCCACGCTGAAGTATTTGCCGTTATCACCCAGCGCTTGCGGCCCCACCATCACACGCCCGGTCGCTTCGATCAGGTTGTTGAATCCAAGCACGAACGAATCGGCCCACACGCGCACCGGTCCAAAATCCCGATGACCCTGTGCCGGCAAGTCGATCACTTGCGTCATGACCGGCGAGACGCCGGGCTTGTAGTTGTCATCGCCTCCGTATTGCGCAGTGAGAGTGTGCGGGCCATACGTCAGATCGGCCGTGGTCAACGTCGCCACGCCATTCGCCAATGGCACTTCGGCGAGCACGGTGTCATTGTCTTTGAAGACGATCGCGCCTGTGGCAGCCACGGGTGTCACCTGTGCGGTGATCACGACCGTTTGAGCCAGGATCGCCGGATTAGGATCAGAGATCAGCGCGATAGTTGTCGGATCGCGATCGACGATGCGCGTGGTTGCACTGGCCGTGGTCGGCGGAACGGCAAGCCGGATCATCTCACGCGCCGTGACCGAAGCCACATTGGTGATCGGGCCGATGGCCGTCGGCGAAACGACGATGGTCGCTTCAGCCGTCGCCCCAACCGGCAGCACCTCGAAGTCGCACGTGATGATCGTCGTCCCGGTGCAACCAGCTGAAGTCGAGATCAAGCTGACTTCGGCTGGCAGCACGTCGGTCAAGATGACTTCGTTGCCTACGGATGGACCGGCATTTGTCACTACCAGCGTATACGCAAACGGTTCATCCAGATCGGCCCGCGTGGGCGCCGACTTCGTCAAGAGCAGATCGGCGATGGTCGATTCATACGCGCCGATATCATAGCCGTTGCCCTGCGGCCTCACGTTGCCGTCCAGATCGGTAGTCACCTCCGCGTCGCTGGCCACGTCGAGCGCGGCGCTGGTGCCGCGAATGCGATAGTTATCGGCCGCCGGGTCAACGAAGCGTGGATCGCCGCTGACGTTGTGTCCGCCATCGATCACAGTGCCGTTGAAGTTCGCCGTGTTGCCCGAGAAGAGATTGTAATCGGCGCGCACGGTGCCATTGTTGCGCTTGAGGCCCACAGCATGGCTCATCACGATTGTGTTGGTGATACCCACCGTGCCGTTCTCGATCTGGATCGCCGGCTTGGCGTTCAGTCCGGAATCGACGATGGTGTTGTGCAGCACGACGACCTGGCCGGCGGCCAACTGCAGGGCCGCGCCGCCAGTCGTGGCCGTGTTGCGGGCAAACAAGTTGTTGACGATGCGTCCGTTGCCGGTGCCAGATTTGTAAAGTGCGCCGCCACTTCCGGACGTGTTACTGATGAAGGTCGAGTCGTTCAATACTAAATTGCCGGCGGCCGCCAACCCACCACCCGTGTTGCCCGCAAAGTTGTTCTCGACGATTACACCCGTAACCGTGGCCGTCGTTCCGGCATACAAGCCGCCGCCAAAACACGAGGTGCCTGTGCAACGATTGCCCGCGAAACGACCACCGATGATGTCGGCGCGATTGTTGGCCGACGCGCCGCCGCCGTTGCTGTTGGTGGCCGTGTTGCCGATGAAGTCGGTATCGATCAGGGTGAGCCGGCCGGTCGTGGCCAATCCGCCGCCGGACAGGCTTTGGTTGCCTTGAAACAAGCTGTTTGTCGCGGTGAGAGCATCCACGGACTGGATGCCACCACCGGCGCTGGTAGTCGCCGTGTTGCTCAGCACTTCAACATGATCGAACGCGGCACGATCCCAAAGAGCCATGCCGCCGCCCGCGACACTGGTATTTTGAATCAGGCGCACATGGCTTAACAGCGTCGGCGCGTCGATGTAAGCGCCCCCACCAATGCCCGGCGCTGAATTGCCGATGAAGTCGGTATTGACGATCAACAGCTGCGTGCGCGAAGTGGCATACAAACCGCCACCGGCCCCACCGCTGCCGCCCAGCACCATTGCACGGTTATTTTCAAAGCGCGCGTTTGTCAGGGACGCCGGATGGCTCGAAATCATAAACAAGCTACCACCGCCGCCCCGCCACGCCGTGTTGCTGATGAACTGCACGTTCGCTAAGGCAGCCGGGCCGCCATTCTGATAAACCGCACCAGCGCTGGATCCCGCTGAGTTGCTGATGAAGTCAGTGTGATTGATCGTCATGGCGCCGTAGACATAGAGAGCACCGGCCAGGCCAGAGGATGTTTCAGTCCGATTGTTTTCGAAGCGGCTGTTCTCGATCAACGTGGGACTGCTCAGGTAAGCTGCACCGCCTTCACTGCCGGTGCCGGTAACAATGTAGTTGCTGGTAAACTCGGCCTGGCTGATCGTGGAACTAAGCGCACCCTGTACGTACAGCGCGCCAGCCCGACCGACCGCGCGATTATCCGCAAAGCGTGTCCCCACGATCTTGATCGATTGATTGAGTATAGCCAGGCCGCCGCCCCAACGCGCTTGATTGCGTTCGACGAAACCGTCCGTGACGAAGGCGCCAGCTTGACCGTAAGCACCGCCGCCTAACTGCGTCGCCGTATTGCTGATGAAGCTGACGTTAGTCAAGGTGATCGGCGTGTTAAGGTCGGCGTATAGTCCGCCGCCTTGATAGGCCACGTTGTCTGAAAAGACGACGTTGACGAACTGGGGCTGCGCTTTGTTGAACAGCCCCACCCCACCGCCGCAGTGCGTAGGGCAGTGGCTGCCGGATAACCGCCCACCGGCAATCGTCAAGCCGGAGATGACGATCGAACTGTCGATCCCGGAGTTGGTCACACTCATCACGCGCCCGCTGCTGGGCCGCAGGGTGGTTTGACCGGGACCGGCTCCGATCAGGTTAACGCGCTTGTTCAGATCGATCGTCTCATGATAGGTGCCAGGCAGGATGTTGATTACATCGCCCGGAAAAGCGCCGGCGATGCAGGCCTGCAACGTGGTGTCGCAGGGCGCTGCGCCCGGATAGGTGCGTATCGCAGCAGGCGGTTCAGGTTGAGTCGCTTGCTGCGCCACGGCCGGTGATTGCGGCCTCGCCGCCGCCAGCGCGAGCAGTGCGATGACGGTTGGCAAAAGGGCCAATGAAATTTTTCGCAGACGGTCAGTGAATGATGGTGAAAACATGAGTTGTTCCTCTTTAAATTAATTGTTGTGTGTGGAGTCCGCCGCAGCCAGATCATAGCTGTGACTAAAACAGTTGTCGGGATCGTATTTGGCTTTGATCGTTTGCAGGCGCTGATAGGCTTCCGCCGAAAAAGCGTCTCGAGCGTGGGTGCGCGCTTCTTCACCACTCATGAAGTTGAGATAGACGCCCAGCGTGTACGGCTGCAAGGCCTGCTTGAATTGAGCGGCACGCTGCCGGAAAGCGGCCTGCATTTCCGATGTCTGTCCCAGGCCAAGCATCTGCAGTACGTGCGGCGCCTCACGATGGCCGAAGACATTGGCCCGGGGATCGACACGCGCAATAGCGCCGCCCGTATGACGAATCTCCGCGGCGATCAGTGGTGAGGGACCGCCGCGCGCTACGGCGTACTCCAACAGCGTCGCCACGAACTCATCGTTCAAATTGTTAAGCCAGACGCTGCTGCTCACCCCAGCCGATGGCTCAAGCGGATCCTTGCTGATCTGTGCGACTTGCGCGAAGGGCAGCACCTGAAAGTCGTCCATGAGGGGAGTTTGCCAATCACGCCAGAACTTCAGCAGGACCTCACCTTGCTCCAGCGGGCCACAAAAGCCGCCGCGCACGGTCACGATGGTTTTGCCACGTAGCGGCTCGGGAAAGACCGGAGCCGGCGGAACGTTCATGATGCCGATCGACGAAGTCAATTCATCGGACGCAGTTGCGATCCACTCTCGATAGCGCTGGAAGACTTTGCGAGCTTGCTCGACGGGATAAGCCAATGTGCCGCCGTAAATGCTGGTGATCGGATATAAGCGGATCTCCATGCCGGTGACTACGCCCAGGCCACCTCCGCCGCCGCGCAACCCCCAGAAGAGATCGCTGTTTTGGGTTTCACTCGCTTCGATGATTCGTCCGTCAGACGTGATCACATCAAAGCAGTTCACACTGTCGATGGATAGACCATACTTGCGCGCCAGCCAGCCCAGGCCGCCGCCCAAGGTGTAACCAATGGCCCCTACGCCGGGCGAAGAGCCGAGCAAAGGCGCCAACCCTACGGCCTGTGTCTGCTCCAGCACCTTGCCCCATTTCGTGCCGGCGCTCACCCAGGCGGTACGCGCTTCGGCATTGACGCTCACCTCGGTGAACTGCGAAGTGATGATCAGCACACTGCCGTCGGCGGGACGCACCACACCGTGACCGGTGGCTTGCACGGCCACTTGCAGATCGGCGGTGTGCGCGAAGCGCACGGTCTGGGCCATGTCGGCCGCGCTCTTCACGACGACGATAAGCGCCGGATGCTGATCGACTGTCAGATTCCAGGCGGCGCGCATTTCGTTATAGCGTGGATCATCAGGTGCGATGACCTGACCTTGTATCCGCGCTTGAAGTTGCTCATTTGCCAGGCGGGCGATTGCTGTTTTGTTTGTGTCGGTTATGCTCGTCAAGAGATCCCCCTTGTGAATAAACTCCGAACTTGCGGAATTGTGACAGCTCACTTGGCCAGTGAAGCTCGATCGCTGGCCGATTATTACTGAAACATCTTATTACTTTGGAGGCAGAAACACATCGGCGGGTTGGAAGAAATTTGGCTCGGACAAAGAGGAGATTTAAGGAAGCGACGAGCGTGCGTCAAGCGGCCGCACGATCTCCGTCAAAAAGCCGATCGACTGGCAACGCGATTTTGATTACTTTCTTACCTGAGACTCAGATCGTTTTTGCTGACGAGGTCGGGCGTGCTGTCGATCGCTATCGCTGCTGTTTTCACGGTGTTTCCCGGGGTGCCTCTTTCGATAGCGGCTTTGTGCGCGCTTCGCAACACTCCCCAACTGCATCCTCGCAGTTGGGGAGCGCGTCTTCGTCTGTGGCTTTGCTTAATCCCCGGCGAGATACGCGCCGGCCTGGGCCAGAATGGTTGCCTGCCAGAAGTAGTTCAGTGCGTCCAATTGGGCTTGCGCATCGCCTTGTCGCAGCGAGCGGCCCAGTTCGTAGTAGTACATCGTCGCCGGCGGGGCGTCTTCGCCCAGCTCGTTGATCAGGGCACGCGCGCGCCGATCGGCGTAGTCCAGCATTTCACCCAGCGCCTTCTCGCGTTGGAACGAAACGACGTTGAGGTCGTCATCCACTTCGGCGCCCAGCGAGTAGTGTTTGGCGAGCAGACTGGACGATAGCGCATAGGCGCTTTGCGAATGACCGAAGATGAGCGCGGCCGATTCCGGCCCGTCACCCACCTCTTCCGACAACACGTTGATGCCCAACCGCGAAGCCGTGGCGAACAAATAACCCGGCTCACGATCCATCATGGCATGCTTCAACACGTCCGGATGCATCCCGGTCTGGCGCGCATACTTGTCGATGATGATGGAATCGAACAACGCGATGTTGGAATCGGCAGCGCGGCGCAACGCTTCGGCGATTTGCAGGATCTTCTCCGGCTGCGGAGCCGACGCTGTGCCAAAGCCCAGCCCGATGTCTACGGCGTCACGCGCGTACTGCACGTTCACACTGGCCAGGGCATATTCCAAAGCCGCCGTCGCCAGCTTTTCAAAAACCTGATCTTCCGTTAGTGACTCGGCGTTGTTCAGTAGGTCCGAGATTTGATCGTCGGCCACCATGATCAGGCCTTCAGCGATGCCAATGTTGCTATACGCATCGAACAGCGTCAGCACATCACTGACGGTGTGAGGGTCTTCGGCTTGCAGCGAGGCAATCACGGCTTTCAACTCTGTCTGCACGGCGTTCGACGCCTGATAGTGATCGATCGCCTGTTCGATGCCGCCCAGCACGTAGCTCTGGAAAATCTGTCCCATGATGTTGGCCGTTTGCGCCGAAGTGGCCGCGTCGGAGGCGTCGGCATAAGCCACGGCCACCAGTCCCTGTCTCAAAGCTTGATCGGCCTCAGCGGCCTTCTCGTCGGCATAGGCCAGGGAGTCAGCGATCAGTTCCTGTACTTCATCGGGCAGGGCGTTAAATTCGTTGCGGCTCTTCTGATAGCGGCTGATCCATTCCAGCGTTTTAGCCCGCATCCGATCGAAAACGCGCGATGGCATTTGCGGCGAGCTGCCACCCGCCGCCGGCTGCGGCAGCGTCTCGCCGGTCAAGGCCGCATAGGCTTCGAAAACCGAGCTAACTTCACGCACTTCCACACCGATTTTTTTGCCGACCTCGACGAGATCGACCAGTTTCTCTTGATTGACATCGTAGTCGTAGCGTTGGCCGATCGGGACCAGCACCAGCTGCTTGCCCGCTTTCGCCGCGCCGTCGAGTTTGTGGGGAATGCCGCCGACCGGCCCGATGGTGCCATCGGGATTGACTGTGCCCGTCATCGAAACATCGTCGCGCACTTTGTCGCCGCGCAGAGCGGCTAACACACCCACGGTCATTAAGCCGCCGGCGCTGGGACCATCAATCCAACCGCCGCTGCTGAAGCTGAATTCGTAATCGGTGGGATTGACTCCCTGCAGCATCGAGCCAAGCAGCACGGCGATCCAGCCGGAACTCTGCCATTGCTGGCCCGTGCCTTCGACTTCTTCCTGAAAGAAACCCACGCGCAGTTCGCCGGGTTTGGCGGCCCGTTGTACGCGAACCTGAATCGAACTGGTGCCGCCTTCTGCGCCGTCCTTCGTCGAGCGGTAATACAGCGCATCGATTTGCACG
>JAUQXC010000666.1 GCA_030834825.1 Thermoflexales bacterium | reverse complement strand
ACCGATATATAGCTCGCCAATAACCTCAAGTGGAACTAACCGGAGATGCGGATCAAGAAGATAAATTTGCGTGTTGCCAATCGGTAGACCAATGGGTACCGGGCCAGCTAACTCAGCGCTCTGAGGAACCACATACACGCTACAACCCACTACCGTTTCTGTGGGGCCATACTCGTTAATCAACCGTGTATCGGGCGCGCAAGTTTGCCAAAGTCTTAGCATGGGGGCCAGTACCGCTTCGCCACCGATAATTAAGGCGCCAGCCCAACGAGATATTTCAGACGTCGTGAAAGATCGCTCGATCATCTGTAAATGAGCTGGAGTAACTTTAATCAGACTGAAATCTTTTTCATGTTGTAGAAGGGTGTTAAGTTCTTCAGGTCCAGAATAGCCTGGTAGTAACCAAACACTTCGCCCCGTTAGAAGAGGCAGCAACAAGCTGGTCACAGTCAAGTCAAAACCTATTGACGAATGTACGGGCGCTCCTCTACCCTTAGAAACCTGATAGAAAGATTTACACCAGCTTAAGTAATTCACAACTCCACGATGAGGGATCATTACCCCCTTGGGCAGGCCTGTAGAACCAGAGGTATATAACATGTAGAGAAGATTATCCGGCGAAATCGTCGTCGTCAGGTTCTCAGTGCAATTCTGAGCAATAACAGGCCAAAGCGTGTCTAGATAAATAGTCGGGACGTCACCATCTGGCAACTGGGCCGCCAGATGACTGTGGGTCAATAGCAGGTGTACCTGAGCATCTTGGAGTATAAAGTTCAGCCGTTGCTTCGGATACATTGGGTCAAGTGGCACATAAGCCCCACCCGCTTTCACAATTCCGAGCAACCCCACCAGCAATTCGATGGAACGCTCCATAAAAAGGCCAATACGTGCCTCTACACTAACTCCCCATTGCTTTAAATAGTGCGCAACTTGATTCGCGCTCCGATTCAATACCTCGTATGTCAAATATTTATCTTCGCAAATCGCGGCAATCGCGTCTTGGGTCTGGGCAGCCTGGATCTCAAATAAATGTGAGAAACAGTCCTCCGCGGGATAATCAACTTGAGTGGCATTCCATTTAGTCAATAAGTGCTGTTCAATTTCGGTTAGTAATGGCTGCTCACAAATGTGTCTGTCTAAATTTTTCAGCCCTTCTTCCAATACCGTGATCAGATGATCTCTAAATCGGTGGATGCTTTCAATGGAGAAGAGCGTCGTGCTGAATTCAAGGCGACCTGAAATCTCATTTGATTGTGTTGATAATGCCAATGTAATCTTGTTCCCAACTTCGGGCAAAGTACCATGAATCTCTTTGAGAACAAGTGCAATATCAAACAACGTTTTCTCAGTGTCTTCACTATTTACTCCCAGATCCTGAAGCAGGCGCTCAAACGGGTAGTGCTGATTGGCATACGCTTGTAATAGAGTTTCGCGTGTCTGCAGCAGCGTTTTCCGAAAGGATACCTGAGGATTAATCTGGTTGATTATCGCTAGTGTATTAGGATGTTCAACGTCCTTGAGCGCTGGGCTACCCACGATGATATGTCGATCCCCCGTGTAATTGTAAAGACAAATATTTAATGCAGCCAACAGAGCTGTATACACCAAGAAAGGAGAATTTCCAGTAAGGGTCTTAAGACTTTGTTGCAAAGCCACTGGGAGATCAATCTCAACGGCGCCATCTTTAATCAATCCCTTTTGAAATCGACGAGTCACGGGCAAGAAATTTGACTGATGAGTCTGACCAGACAATCGTCCGAGCCAATAATCTCGCTCTTCTTTAAGCCGCGAATCAAAAAGTAGTATTTCCGGTTGCGTTGTACTCATACTGTCATCCTTACTGAGTTTTGCCAAGTGGCACTCAAGCGAGGCCTGCCCAAACAAGAAGACAACATCTGGATTCCTGTGGGACAACCCCACCGGCTTTCTGCGACAATAGTCGAATGCTCAAGAACATTACTCTACACAGGCGGTGAGCGGCGATAATTAACTAAAAGTTAAACTGTTCATTGAGGAGACGATTGGATAGATCTTGCTGATTAACAACATTGACACTGATATTCTCGATTAATCCCTCTTGGCCTTCAAGAATTTTATTGAGAAGTGTACCCAAGTATGAACTTAACCTTTCAATGTCGTGTGCCTGAAACCGCATGACATTATAGTGAATCAACATATTGAGACCGATAGTATTTTGCTGCACTTCAAGCACAAGATCGGCAGTGAAGTTTAATCCAGCTTTAGCTGGTTTTGTATTTGTGGCAAGCGCGTGCTCTATGGGTTGCTTCCGAAACACATAGGCCGCCTCAAAATTTGGCTCAAAGCCACCACGGGTAAGTAAGAGGAACCACTCGAATAGAAATTCATTCAGATAGACACTGTGTTTTAAAGTTAAGGCGACCTTTTGTTCTAACTGATACAAGAACTCTTTGGGCCTTAAGGTCGGATAGGGGCTAATCCGAAACAGGCCCTGTGCTAATCCGTCGAGACCCTCAAATGTCAGGAAGATGCTTACGTCCTCTTGATCGTTTGCCTGGGATAGAAGAATGCTATAAGCTGCCAGAGTGACAGCTGACAATCGAATGTTGTCCATCGCGCGGAGTGCATTACACGTTAATGGATCGATTTCGCAGGACATGGTTAACGGCTCTGATTTGGAGGGCTCACGCTGAACGTGTTGGACAATAGAGGTGATTTGCTTAAATTCTTTCGTCCAAAAATGTTTCGCGGCAATGTAGTTTTCACAATGATCTAAGATCAACCCTATCTCATCAACTAGGCGGCCTATTAACCGATCGACTAGTTTCTGCATACTGGGATCATTCATGTAATGTACCTGCACAATAATGTCTTGTCCTGACACTACAGGGATAATTTCAAAGCCATATTCGTGCTGGCGTTCTTGTCCGTCAAATAGAAACCCTTGTGGCGCCCAAGTATCACCGCCTAACCAGGGCTCTTCGCATAAATAGTCAAAATTCAGCAATAGAGCATCCTTCTTGGTCGAATGGGGTAGCGCGGTGAGAGGGGCGCCTTCAGTGAACAACTGCCGTAACAGTTGTCGAACATCCCCCTCTGCGACTTCCCTTACGGGGAAACAATACAGGACCATCATCTGTCCAGTGGTGTATTTGAAATTAGCATTTAGACACCGGTAATCGAGACGGATGTAGGTAGGCAGAGGCACTTGAAGCAGCGGGTCCCCTATGCTTTTGAGTATTGCGCTTATCATGATTTCCATAGGCGTGAGGTCATATTCTGTTACGACTTGGGAAAACATCCGCTGGTACAAATCGGTTCCAATCCGAATATGAGCAACTTGAGGCGATCTGTCGAGAAGCTGCTGGTTGGGCTCAAGGTTCACCTTAAGCGTATCTATGGATGGTGGAGCGGAATCGTCTATGAACGCCCACTCCCGTAGAAAATCTGTATACGGTTTGACCACAGGGCGAAGAGTGATTTCTCGCCCTGCCGCTAACTGCTCGTAAATGCGAAACAAATCTTCCAACAACAATACAACGCTGCGACCATCGGCGATGGCGCTATCGATAACTAATAGTAACTCGCTTCGCCCGTGAGAGCGTTGAATCAGCGCAAAATAAAAGCACGGATTAGAGCGTTGCTGTATGGTGGCTATGAGTTCTTTAACTATTCGGCGTCGGCTATCATGGAAATCCTGTGGATCGTTATCAACGAGCGAATAGATCGCTAATGCCTTCGTTAAACTGGCGGCGCAATTATCGCTCGGTGGATTTCTTATCCAGCCTATTTGCAGAGCTTCATTAAAACGAATAAGGCATTCTATCGCGGAAGAAAGGATCGCTTCATCCACTTGAACAGTGTTGGTTATGTGGTAGCCTAGAATGAGATTGCTTGTTAAAGTATCTGTTAATTGCGGCCGCAACCACTTAGGTATAGACTCTAACGTCAGATGATCCAAT
>JAUQXC010000665.1 GCA_030834825.1 Thermoflexales bacterium | reverse complement strand
AGGCCGCCGAGCGGGAGCTGATCCATCGCGTGATCTTCGACGAGTTGTGTCTGGGCCAGGTCTCGACGGCTTCTCAAGCGCACTACCTTGCCGTCATCGAGCGGTTGATCGAGCACGGAGCACAAGGTATCATCCTGGGCTGCACGGAGATTGGCTTGTTGGTGCAGGCCGGCGATTGCCGGGTGCCGGTTTTCGATACCACGCGCCTGCATGCACAGGCGGCAGTGGACTTCGCTTTGAATGTTTGAAACGCGTTGAGGCCGGTCGGCGATCACACCACCCGTCTTGACAAATCTCCTCTTGCCCTTAGGCGACATTAGCGGCATAATTGCACTTACCTCAAAGGGTGGATGACTTTGCATGTCTGAGCAGCCAACACCATCCGAACCTCGCGAATCACCCGTCACACAAAATGTGAGCGGCGGTGTCACCGTGCAACCTGGCGGTGATGCCAATGTCGGCGGTGATGTCGTCGGGCGCGACAAGGTCACACAGTCTACGACCGTGACCAACGTCGGCATGACGCCGGAGGCCGTGCGGCGGCTGGTGATCGCTGTTGGGGCAATGGTGTTTGTTACCGCCTTCTGCTTTTTCTCCGGCGGCATTGTAGTGGGTGCGGTGGCGCTGCAAGCTCTAGGGCGTCCCGTTAACTCCAGCCTGGCGAATGCCGCTACGTTCCAAGCGAGACTAGATGAAGTGAATGCAAAAGAAGCCGGCGAGTGGGTGGTCTGGAGTTTCACCGAGTCTGAGCTCAGCGCCTATTTCCGGCATAATTTAGGACCACGGATTGGCATTGCATCCGAAACGGGCCGTGCGCGCATCTTGCCGAATGAAACCGTTGAATTCTATGGCCGCTGGTCGGGCTTCTTTAATCTGCCGGTCTTGGTCGTGACGAGCGTTGAAAAAGATTCCGCAACGCTCTATCACACGCAGAGCGCAGCCGTGCGTTTGTTCGGTGCTGAAGATTCTGCCTTCGGGCTGATTGTCCTTCCGAACTTTGTGGCCCAGCCCCTGGTCGATGCGATCAACGCCGACATCGGACAGCAGGTGACGGCTAAAGAAGTGCGTTTCCCAAGGTTCCCACCAGCACCAGATGATGTTACCGCTGAGCCTCATTCGGAGTTGATCATTCGCGGTGCAGCACCGTAGGGGAAGCGACATGGCGGGGACGTTGGCGCTGGTAGGCGCAGGGGAATTTCTGGATTCGATGAGCGCGGTCGATCGACAGCTGCTCGATCGGGCCGCTGGCAGCCAGGTCGTGATTCTGCCCACGGCTTCGGCGCCCGATGGCGCAGGTGTGCCTGAGCGCTGGATCAAGCTGGGGGTCGATCACTTCACACGTTTGGGCGCGCAAGCTGCGGGGTTGCTGGCACTCGATCGGGCGGCCTGCGATGATCCCGCCAACGCCGATCGCGTCCGCGCGGCAAACCTGGTGTACTTTTCGGGCGGCAAGCCGGACTTCTTGCGCCAGACACTGACCGGCACGGCCGTGTGGTCGGCGGTATGTGAGGTCTTCGATCGAGGTGGTGTGATTGCCGGCTGTAGTGCCGGCGCGATGATCATGGGCGGCTACGTGCCGGAGTTTTCGCTGAAGGCTGGCGTGCCGTGGATCACCCGCTGGCATCCATCGTTTGCGTTACTGCCCGATGCGATCGTGATGCCGCACTACGACGAATTTCCGGAAGTGATGGTGTCGTTGATGCTGGGCCGCCGCCCGTCAGGATCTTATCTGATCGGCATCGACCGACATACCGCCTTGGTGGGCCTTGATCACGCGTGGCAGGTGTGGGGCGCCGGGCGTGTCACTGTACGACGCGGACGTGCAAAGCAACGTTACACGGCGGGGGCAGCTATCTCGCTGATTTCTTGACGACGAGGATTGGTCACTGTGCAAGAGCTACACGGGGTGCTGTCGCGCGCGATTGTCTTATTCGCGGCGATTGCCGGCGGCTATGGCCTGCTGCTTTATTTTCGTAAACAGGTGATTACGCCCAGCTATTGGGGCATCATCGTGGTGGGTAATCTGGCGACATTAGGGCAGGGGGCGATCGGATTGGTGATGGCCTTCTCCGGCGCGCAAACAGACAATTGGACGCACATCCTGTATGGCCTCACCGCCGCGCTGTGGATTCCCTTGATCAGTTTCATCAACCACCAGTTTAACAAGGGCGAACACAATGTCCGCGAGACCCTGATCGTGGCGCTGGTCTCGTTGTTTGAAATGGGTATCGGGCTGCGCGCCATGGGTACCGGTTAATTCATTATTTCGTAGGTGATGCGCTTATGGCCTCTGAAGAACCCAACAAGATTCTCGTCGTCGACGATTCGCCGCAAATCAGCAAGGCGCTCAGTGATCTTTTGTCGGCCAGCGGTTATTCGGTCCGCACCGCGCCCAGCGCCGAACGGGCCTTGCAGATTCTGGAATCGGCCACCTTCGATCTGATCATCACCGATCTCAAGATGACGGGCATGACCGGCATCGAACTAGCCAAACAGGTGCTGCAAAAGACGCCGGGCCTGCCGGTGGTGATTCTGACGGGCTTTGGCGATATGGACAGCGTCGTCAACGCGCTGCGCCTGGGTGTCGCCGATTACTTGAAGAAGCCGTTCTCGATCGATGAGGTGACGTCGGTGGTGGAGCGCGAGATTGCCAAGAGCAAAGGCCGCCAGGTTGCGCCGGTGACGGCAGCGAAGCCCGCTGAGAAGCCGCCGCGCCTGTACATCTTTGGCCAGCGCGATCTGGAACAGATCGAAGCCGTGCTCTCGCGGCTGCGGGCGCAGGCCACGGCCGAATCGGCGATGCTGGTTGAGCAGGCCGGTTATGTGATCGCGGCCAAGGGGATGAGCAGCAGCGCGGACGTCGAACCACTCTCCAATCTCATTGCCAGTTCCCGATCGACTTCGGCCTCTCTGGCCTCTTTGCTGGGCGAGGCGCAGGATTTCTCCACCAGTTACATGGAAGGTCAGCGCGTCAGCGTCTACACTACGGCCCTAGGGCGCGGCCTGTACCTGGCAGTTATTGTTCCCAAGGGCACCAAGCAGGGGCTGGTGTGGTTGTACGCCAAAGAAGCGGCCGTCGAAATCGATCGCTTCGTGCAGCGCGCCAGTGAGGTGATGCAGAAGCAGCTGGGGCACGCAGCGAACACGACAGCTGCCGAAACGCTGCGCCAGGAGATGGCCGATCAAAAAGTGGAGAACGTATTCGAGCGGCGACGCACGCCGCCGTCGCCTGCCCCCCGCCTGGAGCGCACACCGCCGCCCTCCAATGTCTCGACGTTCTCCTTCCGCAGAGATCGATCGCAACCTGACGTGAGGGCTGGCGCCGCCCGTGAAGATTCGACGGTGGAAGAAACGCCGCCTGCGCCCGGTATCAGCTTTGAAGAAGCTATGAAACTGGGCCTACTGAAAGACATCGCGCCTGGGCCGCCGGCCGAAGAGCCAACACCCGGCGAGGTGGAAGAGCCGTTGGGCGGCCTGACTCCTGACAAGTTTGAAGATGCCCTGCTCAAGGGGTTATTCGGCGAATAACAGGATCATTTATTCAGCCGACGGGTTTCTTGGTCTAACGCCCCGCCGTCAATGCGGGGCGGCCGGAAGCCCGTTTTTTTCGCCACATCGAAATGGCTTAACCACCAGGCCTGAAGGCCTGCGCCTGCCCCATCGCTTTGCGGAGAAAGTGTGCAACGGGCACGGCGGAGCATCGCGGGCATTCAGATTGCGAAAGGCACAACGAGCTTGAAGCGACACTCAACGAATGGTCTGACCTTCTATCAATTTGAGGGCTTAGCGGGATACCTCGATCTTTACCATGGAGTATTCACACGCCGGGGCGGTGTGAGCCAGGCACCGTTTGAGACGTTGAATCTGGCGCGCTCGGTGGGTGATGAGGCCCCGGTGGTTCAGGAAAACAACCGGCGTATGCTCGCGGTGTTTGACCTGACGCCCGAACGTGCCACAACCGCCTGGTTGGTGCATGGCCGAGCGGTGGCGGTGATGACGCACGCCGACGCAGGAAATTATCGACCGGGCTTTGACGCCATCATCACGCGCGAACGCGGTCTGGCGCTGACCATGCGCTTTGCCGATTGTGTGCCGATTGTCTTCTTCGATCCGGTGCAGCAGGCGCTGGGTCTGGCCCACGCGGGATGGCGCGGTGTCGCCGAGAAGGTTGTCGCGGAGACAGTGAGCGCGCTGCATGACAACTTTGGATCGAACCCGCGCGATCTGTGGGCGGGGATCGGGCCGTGCATCAGCGCCGAGCGTTATCGGGTGGGACAGGCTGTGATCGATCTGGTTCAACCGGCGTGTCCGCCCCACGCCCCGATCGCTCAACGGCAGCCCGACGGTTCTTTGCATCTCGATTTGAATGCGGCAGTGCTGTCGCAGCTGCGCGCCTGCGGTGTAGAGCACGTGGAAGACTCCGCTATTTGCACGGCGTCCAACACCGCTGAGTGGTTCTCGCATCGCGCGGAGAACGGCAAGACGGGACGATTTGGAGTCGTGATCGGATTAAGAGAATGAACGCCTGTCTTGTTTGGGTCGGCGCGAGGCTTACCCCGACCCATCACAGACCACGTGGTCACAATCCATGACAGACTCTCTGCAAGACAATCTTACTCGCGTTCAAGAGCGCATCGCTAACGCCGCGGCGCGGGCCGGCCGGGAGGCGACCACCATCACGCTGGTCGCCGTGAGCAAGACCCATCCGGTCGAGGCGCTGTTAGCTGCTTACGAGTTGGGCGTGCGCCACTTCGGCGAGAATCGCGTGGAAGAAGCCGCGACCAAGCTGCCGGCCTTCAAGCAAGTTGTCCGCGATCCGGCGGTGGTCTTTCACATGATCGGCCATTTGCAGAGCCGCAAGGTGGATGAGGCAGTGACGCTGTTCGATCGCGCGCATTCAGTGGATAGTGTGAAGTTGGCGCAGCGTCTGTCGCGTTTTGCGGAGAAGCCGCTGCCGATCTTGTTGGAAGTCAACGTGTCGGGCGAAAAGAGCAAGTATGGCTTCGACGGTGCACGCCGCGATGATTTGTTCAAAGCGATCGAAGTCATCACGCCGCTGTCGAACCTGCAGCTCGACGGCCTGATGACGATGGCGCCGCTGGTCGCAGACCCGCAGCAGGCACGGCCCGTCTTTCGAGCGCTGCGCGAATTGCGCGACGAGCTTGAAGCGCGTTATTCAGACCTCAATCTGCCGCAACTCTCAATGGGCATGACGGACGATTTTGAAGTCGCCATTGCAGAAGGCGCGACACTGGTTCGTATCGGACGAGCAATCTTTGGTGAAAGATATCATTCAGGATAGTGCATCCCGCCTCGTCGTACCCGGCGCAGGGTGCCGGCGACGCGCTGGGCGAGCGCGCCGCCGCGAAGTCGAAGGAAGCGGATCACTCAATTGCTGTGAAAGGCCATGAAACAATGGGTGTCATCGGAATCGTTCAACTGCTGTTTGATTTGTACGTGATCGTGTTGCTGGCGCGGGTGCTGTTGTCCTGGTTCCAGGTCGATCCGCAAAATCCGATCGCCAATCTGATCCATCAACTGACCGAGCCGCTGCTCGCACCGATCCGTCGCTTGCTGCCGCAAACGGGCCCCATGGACTTCAGTCCGATGGTGGCCTTCATTGTGGCGCTGTTCGTCGAACAGATCGTATTGACCTTGCTGCGCTCGGCGTTGCGATGACCGACTGGTCGATCACCGAAGCGAACGGCAGTGTGACGTTCGCCGTGCGCGTCGTGCCGCGTTCCAGCCGCAATCAGATCGTCGGCGTGGAGGGTGGGGCGTTGAAGATCAAACTCACCGCGCCGCCGGTGGAAGGCGCGGCCAACGCGGCGCTGATCGAATTCGTGGCGGAGTGGCTGGGCGTCCGGCGCAGTGCGGTCTCGATCGTGAGTGGCGATAAGGCGCGGAATAAGCTCGTGCGAGTGAAGGGTGTGACGCGGGAACGGGTGGTGGGACGGGAGGTATTATAAATGTATTCCTCAAATGATTCATACAAGGCTTTTACTGGAACGTTTGGGCGCATTCACCTTGAATTCATACCCGAGCGGCCACTTATGGAAGACGAGCGATATCGTCACAAAGCCAATTATCCAACGACAATGGCCTTCCTTAATATTTACCTGGATGGAGAAAACGCGTCGGAAATTGTACCCTCTGCTCATTTTCTAGGGCTGCTAACTGAGTAGCTAACACTTTCACTTTCGCCACGCTGGTGCGAGACGGAAAGGGCTGAGTCGTAAGGTCAAGAACGGCAAGGTGGAACTCTGACACGTGATCCAGCGGCGGAGCTTGCGCCAGCCGATTTGAAAAACGCTCAGT
>JAUQXC010000062.1 GCA_030834825.1 Thermoflexales bacterium | reverse complement strand
ATAATCGCGCCCGCCCGATCGGGACCCGCTATGACATGGGCGCATACGAAGGCGCAGGACTACGCCAGATCTATCTACCCCTTATTCTGCGCTGAACCTGTTCACGTCCGTTGGAGCTCCCAAAGACAAAATCTCTGGGAGCTCCAACGGAATCCTTCGTTATCTTTGACAAGGAAGCAGTGATGAAACTCAAATCTGTTTTGAAGTGCGCGTTGTTGATGGCCACGTTGGCCTCATGCGCTACCCCGACCGTGCCAACACCTACCCCGGCCACGATCGCTCCCTTCCCGGCTGTGACGCCTATTCCAGCGTTGGCCTTAATCAATGGTACGCTGATCGACGGCACGGGCGCTGACCCGATCAAGGACGTGGTGCTCATTATTCAAGGCGAGCGTATCGTCGCGGTAGGGCCGCGCAGTTCGATCGAGATTCCCGAAGGCGCACAGATCATCGACATGCAGGGCACAACCATTCTGCCCGGCTTCTTCAACGCGCACGTCCACGGCGCATACAACGAAGAGAAACTCGCGGCGTGGGCCAAAGAAGGCGTGACCACCGTGCGCGATCTGGGTGCGTATCAATGGCCGCCGTCTCAGGTATTGCTCGATCGGATCGAGAAAGATAATCGTTATGCGCGGCTGGTCTCTGGCGGCATCTTCATCACCCCGCCCAATGGTTATCCCATCGCCGTGTTTGGCGGCAAGGGGCACACCATTAGCACCACGGCAGAAGCGCCGCTGGCGGTGAACGAACTGCTCGATCAAGGCGCCGATGTGATTAAGATTTCAATGGAGTCGGGACGCATCTTCGGGCAGCAGATCCCCATGCTCACGACCGAGCAAGTGAAGGCCATCGTCGCGACGGCGCATCAATCCGGCACGCGCGTCTCGGCGCACGCCACTTTCTCCAGCGATCTCAAGCGCGCCATCGACGAAGGGGTGGATGATGTGGCGCACATGATCGTCGACCCGGTAAATGATGATTTGATCAAGGCCATGCTCGAACGGAACATGTACTGGGTCCCGACCATTGAGTTGTGGATGAACGTAGGGCAAGGCCAGGACGCGAACGTCATCGTCAACCTGAGACGCTATGTGGCTGCGGGTGGCCAGGTGGCTTTGGGCACCGACTTCGAGGGTTACTACACGCCCTTCCAACTGGGTATGCCGACAAAAGAGATCGCGTGGCTGAGCGAGGCTGGTATGACACCCATGCAGATCATCGTGGCCGCGACGAAGAACGCCGCGCATGTCAGCAATCTGGAGAAGGAGCTTGGCACATTGGAAATAGGGAAGCTTGCGGACGTGTTGATCGTCGAGGGTGATCCGCTGCAGAACTTGAAAGCGCTAAGTAATGTGCAATACGTCATTCACAACGGTGAGGTGATCCGCACACCGTAAAACTTGCTCGTCACCCTCACACCCCCAATCGATTTAAAACTTACCTATTCGGGAGAAAATCATATGCATATTACGATCATGGCGATTGGCTCGCGCGGCGACGTGCAGCCGTTGGTCGCGTTGGGCGGCGGCCTCCAGCGTAAAGGACATCATGTGCGAATCGTGGCGGGAGATGAATTCGCGACCATGGTGACGAACGCTCAATTGGAATTCACCTCGTTGGGCCTCAACATTCAGGCTGCCATGGCCGAACACACGAACATCTTCCGCTTCGCACACAGCATCACGGATAAAGTCTTGCAAGCCTGTGGAACCGAACAAGACGCGATTGTTTCCACTATCCTGGGAGTAAGCACCTGCTCACTCGCCCGCACACGCGGTATTCCTTTCTTTTACGCCGTGCCCATTCCCAGTTTGCAGACCGGCGACTTTCCCAGTCCGCTGTTCCCGCCGTTGCCCCTGGGACGAGCTTACAATCGGCTGACTTATCGCCTGACAGACAACCTGACCAAGCGATCGTATGCCTATGCCCGCGCTCTATTTCAGGAACCACGTCCGACCTATCTCTTTGGTTTTAGTTCGCACGTGATCCCCCGGCCCGCCGATTGGGGCGAGTTTGCTCACATCACCGGTTACTGGTTTTTGGATCGTCCCACGGATTGGCAACCGCCGCGCGAACTCTTGAATTTCCTGGAAGCCGGATCGCCGCCTGTATGTATCGGATTTGGCAGTATGCTCAGCCGCGATTCTCAACAAATGACCAACCTGATCCTGAAGGCGTTGGCACAATCGCAACAGCGAGGACTTCTGGTGTCAGGCTGGGGGGGCCTCAGTCAAAGCCATCTGCCACCCAATGTCTTCATGGTGGACACAGCGCCCTTTGATTGGTTATTTCCCCGCGTGGCTGCTGCTGTACATCATGGTGGAGCTGGCACCACGGCCTGTGCCTGGCGAGCTGGTATTCCCTCGGTCGTCATACCCTTTACGCTCGATCAACCCTTCTGGGGTCGCCGGGTGAAACGATCGGGAACGGGGCCGGAACCGATCCCGCTCAAGCGGTTAACGGCTGAACGATTGGCAGCGGCCATCCAAACGGCCGTTACCGATCAGCAAATGCGAACGCGTGCGGGCGAACTGGGCGAGAAAATTCGCAACGAAGACGGTATTGAGAATGCGGTCAGGATCATTGAACAGGTCATAACGAGCTAAGATCAACATAGCAGTTTGGGATGGCAGGCCGAATTTTGTGTAAATTCGTTCTCCCGCAGTTGAACTGTAGGGAAACTACACACTTTTCAGGATACTGCCCTGTTTGAAGACTATTGACAACAGGTCCAATCTTGAATATAATGCCTCCATAAATAGACCGACGGTCGGTCTTTTAATAGACTAAAAATATGGAGACTACTTCTGATGAACAAGTTCCCAGTTGGCATTCATTCCTTTAGTGAAAACAAAATTATTAACTTTGAGCTAAATCGGTGGTATGCGTTTGGTCTGGCCCGGCTGGAGGATTTAACCGAGGCGGTCAAATCCATCAGAACCATCGAAGACAATAAGGCAGCGTTCTGGGTACAGGCGAAAAAAGCGGAAGAAGAAGGACGATTGGCAAACGCAACAATTTACTATCGGGCTGCCGAGTTTTACGTTCCCAAGGAAGATCCTGACAAAGTCCTCCTCTACAACAAGTTCAGTGAATGCTTCTATAAAGCATTTGAGCAGGAGGATATACAACGCCTAAAAGTCCCCTTCCAAGACGCTTATCTCCATGCTCTTAGGTTGGGACCGAAAGTAAATGAGCCGAAGGGTACCCTGGTGATTCATGGCGGGTTTGACAGCCTCATAGAAGAGTTCTACTATATTTTGGCTTATTTTCGTGACTCAGGTTATGAAGTCATCGCCTTTGAGGGTCCGGGGCAAGGGCTGACCTTGCGCCACTACGGGTTGCCCTTAGAAAATGATTGGGAAAAACCGACGGCCGCGATCTTGGATTACTTCAACCTAAAAAACGTCACGCTGATTGGCATTTCCCTGGGAGGTTATTGGTGCCTGCGCGCCGCCGCCTTTGAGCCACGCATTCAACGGGTTATTGCCTATGGCTTAGTCTATGACTTTATGGCCCTGCCCAATAAGCTGCTCAGAAGAATCACCGCATGGTTTCTAAAAAATCCCCGGCGCATGGAAAAGTCAATCCGACTGAAGATGCAGCTGGATCAAAATCATCGCTGGATTACCAACCAATGGGCCTTTATTACTCAGGCGAAGTCTATCGGAGAAGTTCCCCGGCACATGCTCGCCATGAATCAAGAACACATGCACCCGGAGAAAGTCGCTCAGGATGTTCTCTTATTGACTGGTGAAGATGATGAGTTCTTTCCAGTGAAACTGTTGGCCAAACAGAAAGCCAATCTAAAAAATGCACGCTCGGTAACGACCAGAGTCTTTACTAAAGCGGAGAGTGCAGCAAGTCACTGCCAGATCGGGAATGTGGGCCTGGCCTTAAAAACCATGTCCGATTGGCTGGCAGACAAGGAAAAAAGCATTTCCTAAAGAGGGTTTATGGCACGCACTGTCCACAAAGAAAAACATGCTGTCAAGCGCAAAGAAATCCTTGATGTGGCCCAACGATTTGTCTATACCAAGGGCTACGAACAGATGTCGATTCAGGACATCTTGGGTGAGCTACAGATCTCCAAAGGAGCGTTCTATCATTATTTCAATTCAAAGGGCGATCTGCTGGAAGCCCTAATCGAGCAGATGCGGCAAGAGGTAGAACCGATCATTCTGCCCGTCGTCAATGATCCTGACTTGCCTACCTTCGATAAACTCCATCACTTCTTTGACACTGCCGCCCGCTGGAAAACGGCACGGAAAGAGTATATTCTCTCACTGCTGCGTGTGTGGTATGCCGACGATAATGCCATCGTCAGGCAGAAAGCGTCCGCGAATGTGATCAAATGGGCCGCCCCCCTGCTCGCCCAGGTCATTCGCCAAGGCATGCGGGAAGGCGTGTTGACGACCTTATTTCCAGATCAGGTGGGTGAAATCCTCCTCGCTTTGCTGCAAAGTCTAGGGGATGCTTTTATGGAACTGTTCGTCTCAAGTGAGCCTCAAAGTGATAAGGCGCAACGTGCTGCGAGTCTTGTGGCCGGCTACAACGATGCTATGGAGCGCATGCTGGGA
>JAUQXC010000061.1 GCA_030834825.1 Thermoflexales bacterium | reverse complement strand
TTCAAGATGTTCGGGGAGACGGGGTAGACGGCCTACCCCGCTACCGCAAACGACTGTTACCGCGTGATCAAAGGCAAGAACACGGTCAGCGGCTGAATCTGAAGGACCTTGGCCACGGGTACACTGCCACAGGCATTCTGTGCTATCAGTGTCACAGTGTAACTTTGGACTGTGTTGACAGCAGGGAAGAGATGCGTGACTGGCGAGCCATTGCCCGCGGACGAACCATCTCCGAAGTTCCAGGTGTAGGTGATGGGGGCCGTCCCTGTCATCGCCGTGCCGTTGAAGGTGACCGGTTGGCCGACCTTGGGCGCAGGCGGTGCGTAAGTGAAGTCAACTCCGGCGACCGGCACACACGTCGAGACGAAGGTAGCGGTGACGACGTTGTTGCCGGTGAGAGCGATGGTGATGGGATTGGTGCTGCCCGTCAGATCGCCACTCCACCCAGAGAAGGCCCAACCGGAATCGGGCATCGCCGTCAGTGTGACGATATCGCCCACACTATACGGCGGCAATGGGTTTCGATTCACGGTACCATTGCCCACATAGTTGACTGTCAGTTGTGCGGGTGGCGCTGTAACCGTCAGCGTCACCGGCAGGAGCGTTTGTGGCGTGACCGTGCTATTGGTGTTGAGACACAAGGTGCCGGTGTAGACGCCGGTGGACAACCCGGTTGAATCAAACACGATACCGACGTTGCTGCTGTTGTCCGGGGCAGTGGTGCCGCTCGCCGGAACAGCGCCTACCCAGGGTAGAGCATTAGCCGAGCAGGTCGGGCCGGTAACATCCAGTACGACATCGTCTACATTGAAATTGGTGACTGCCGAGGTCGTCGTGTCATTCGTTGTTGATTCAAAGCGCAACACATGGGGCTGACCGTCGGCAAAAGCGCTGACATCACGCACGACTTGCGTGTAGGTGCTGTAACCGGTGGTATTCTTAGTCGCGCTGAAGATCTCTGTGTTGTCCAGCAAGACGTGCATAAAGTCGTTCGTGCCATCGCCTGCAACACCGATGCGGAACCAGAAGATCAACTGGGCTGCGCTACCTGAAGTGATGACCACCGTCTGAGTAACGTAAGCATTCTCAACGCCGCTGGTTCCGCCGAACCATACCCACCAGTTACCCGTTCGCGGGCCAGCTGTTCCGCCACCAGTGCCACATCCAGTTGGAGACGGGGCTGGATTACAAAGCGGTGTATTGAATTGCAGCGAGTATTCGTCCCAAGCCGCATTGGGTGTACCAAGTTCGAAACTGCCGTCTTGCACGATATTGGCCAGCAGTGCCAATGGCGTACTGTCTTCAGTAACAACCATGGACATCTGCTGCTTGGTCACATCGCCAAGAGGCGTGATTGGGCCCAGAGCGGGTGCCAGTTCCAGAAAGTTCCAGTTCAGTGCGGACGCGCCGGAGTTGCTGATGATCAGCGTCGATGTTGTGACCTGATTCGTGGGTTGGCTGCTGCTTATCGAACTGGCCGATAGAGACTGGCACGGCGCGACTAAGCGCAAGTTGAAATTAGTGGTGGTCGTTTGCTGCTGCGTCACGTTGACAACCGCTTGCTGGCCAACGTAGCCCGGTTGGGAGACGGTCAAGGTGTAGGCATTGCCGCCCAACAGATAGTAACTATATTCGCCGTTGGCATTCGTCGTGGCGGTGGCCACTGTGCCACCGCTGATGGCAACGGTTGCGCCGTTGAGCGGTGCGCCGGGGGCGTCACATACGGCGAGTCCATTGACTACACCGTTGATCTGGCCGTAACTGGCGGGGGGTGTTACGGTGAAGGTCACCGGGATATTAACCGCCGGTTGTGGCGCATTGTGTGCGATCAGTAGATTAGCGGTGTAGGCACCCGGCAATGGTAGCGAGGTCGCATCGAAACCCACCGTCAGCTGTTGGCTGCTGGGCGGTGTGCCTGTCAAGCCCACAGTGCTGGTCGGTGTTACAGTCAGCCAGGGTATATCCACCGCGTCGCATGGGGCGTTGCCCGGCCGCACGAAGCAGATCGCCAGACCGTTGGTCAGCTTAGCCTGGTTAAACGAGTATTCCAAACTATTGAGCGCGCCCACGCCGCGAATGCCAGCAGTAGCACTCACGCCGTCATTAAAGCTGGCGTTGCCAAAGTCGGTGTCCAGGTACTGATACAGGATGTTGCCATTCTCGAAGATCACGACTTCCCACGTTGCCTGACCAACTCCGCCACCACTCACGTAGTGTGGCCGGTTGTACCACTCCACGACCAGCTTGCGGTTCGGGGCCGTGCCGGTCACTAACCAGTAGACATTTCCGGTCTCGTCATCGATATCATCCCAGAAGGGGGCGATGAAATTATCGGGAGCCGAGGCTAGGGCCGTGTTGGCTGTTGAGACATCGCCCGTGGTAGCACCGAACAAGATCGCGCCATTGTTGCCAACGCGGAGGTTGGTGGTAGTGCCGCCGTAGTAGGCAATGGGGAATGGGCTGACGATGTTGGCTTCACTATCATCGGTTAATCCTAGGGGTGTTCCCCCAGTGGCATCGATGAAATTGTAAGTCGCTGTGATCCACGTATAGCCAAAGGCGTCCGGCCCACCGCCTATCGTCAGATTGCTTGGCACTTCAACAACATTGAAGTCCAATGGCAACGCGCCACTGCTGGTCACGTACACGGTCTGGTTGGGAGCCGCGCTGCCCAGCTGGGCCGTTGCTTGCAAGTCGTTAGGACTGGCAGTGATGCATGCCTTTTGCAGGCGCAGTGTGAAGTTCTGCGTCGTCGTCATACCCCCAGTCACGCCAACGCTGACGGTGGTGGTGGGATGATCGGCATACGAAACGGTTACCGTGTATGGACTTTGTGCCTGATCCAGCCAGTAACCATACTGCCCAGCCGCATTGGTGCCTAGCGTCACCGTGAAGCCGGCGCTACCTTCGATAAAGACTCGGGCACCATTGAGGGGGGCGGGGTTGATATCACATACGCCTGTCGAGGAGACCACACCCGTCAGAAGCCCCTGACTGGCCGCGGGATTAACTTGCATGACGACTGGCACGGAAGCATTCTGGGCGTTTGGATCGTTGTTGTCGATCTGGAGTGTGCCGGTGTAGGTCCCCGGCTGAGCTACTTGTGCGACGCTGGCATTCCAGACTAACTGAATGTTTTGCGCGTTGCTTTGTACCAGTGTGCCGCTGATGGGGGCTTCGACGAGCCAGGGGATGGCATCGTAGGTGGCGCCACCGAGCCAGGTCAATGCACGCTGCAACACGTCGGTTTCGATCGGCTCGCCGACTGCACTGGTGCCCAGGTTGAAGATGTCGAAGGGCAGATACACCACTTGATAGCCATTGCGCGCGGTGCGTGATCCGGCTGGGCCGTTATTGCCAGGACCGGCCGTCGAGTAGACGAAGACGCGCGTTGTATTAGTGCCGGTGATGGTGTAGTAGTCAGGGAAAGGATCATCCGTGATGCCGGCGCTTAGACCGTTCATAATATCTTCACCGACCACGGTACCTGCACCATCATTGGTAGCGTCGTCGCCGTCATAGTGGGCTTCCAGATATTGCTGATAGAACGCGGAGCTGCCATTCGAAAAGCCAAAGTCGTTATCGACGACGAGCAATCGTCCACCGTTATCCAGATAAGAAACCAGTTTGGAAATGCCAGTGGAACTGCTGCTCGCGTAAATTACGCCGCCATAAGGCAACAATGCGGCGACGGGCAACGCGTTGAAGGCACTCTCAGTCGTGATCTCGTAAGTGAAGCCCAAGGCCGTCAACGACTGCGTGATACTCCGATTGGATGACGTCGCTGTACCCACAACGAGATAATCCGTCGCCAGCAGCCGCAGCGGGGAGAAGCCTCCGGCGACCTCCTGCAGTTCGAAGGTCAGTGCGCCGAGACCGGTGTTGCTGATGACCAGTCCGGCTGTGTCGGTGACGATCTGGCCAAGACTCAGTGTCTTAGTCAGCTGAGCTGGAGCATAGCTCAATTGGCTGGTGGGCAATAGGAAAGTACGGATGGCGACATTGCTGCTGAGTACCTGGATGTTACTGATGGACACCGGGCTATACAAGTTGGCCGTCGCCGTCGCTGTATAAATGCCGGGCGGCAGATTGAGGATCTCAAAGTACCCGTTGGCATCCGTCTGATCGCTGGGATTCCCCGTGGCATCGACCGTGACCGCCGCATTGGGAATAGGATCGTCGGTGTAGTAATTGCGGACCCAGCCGGCGATGCCACCATTCTGCGTAGTCGCCACCAGATTGAAGTTGACGGTCGTGTCTCCCACCGGGGTCACGCCTTGTGAAGCTGCAGTGTGGAGCAGTGCCGACGCGGTGAGTGTGTATGATTGGCCGCCGGACACTGTCATGCTATAGAACCCTGTCGCCGGATCAGTTTGAACCGACGCGAACGGTGGATTGAACGGCATGCCGATAACGGCGACCGTTGCCCACAGTGGGTCATTGGTGGCGCTGTCGCGGACAAAGCCAGAGATCACATAGCTGGCCGCGGGAGTCAAAGCGATGTTCTGTGTGGTGGTTGTGCCTGAGACAACTGCTACACCGACAATTGTCTGGGGCAGGAACCCATAAGCTGAGCCGGTGAGCGTGTACGTGCCGACCGGGACAAAGAGATTGTAGTTGCCGCTCGGGTTCGAGAAAGCCGTAAAGGTCTGCGTTGGACTAAGCGTCGCCTCGACTCTGGCACCAACGAGCGGGCTGGAATTAGAAGCGTTGGTTACGCTCCCTTCCAATACGCCTTGTGGCCCAAGAGTGCAATTGGGGAATTTGAACGAAGCAATTCTCGTTTGCCAGTCGCGTGCCGAGGTTACCGCATAATACTCTTGTGTATACCAGAAGGTGCAGTCATCCACCGGATCGAGTGTCATTGAACTGTAGTCGCCCCAACGGGCGGCACTGTCGGTCTGTGAGCCGGTTCCGGAAATGATGGATGATTCGCCTTGCGCCATGACGCCCAAGGGATCGCTGGCGAGACGCCCGGTATAGCGAACCGAAGGAAACACCGTGCTGCTCGCGGTGCTATAGCCCAGCGCGATGTTGCCCACATGATCCATGGCAATGCTGCCCATCCAGCGATGTTCCGTGTCGGCCGGTGCGTAGGTGCTCTGTTGATAGATGACGGGGGCTGTGCCCACATCGCGCACTTCATACCAGCGAACACCGGCACGGCTGCTGCCTGCATCGACGGTGTGATTTACGACCAACGTTTCATGACCGTTAATATTACGATAGGCGCCGCGGAACATCACCCGATCGCCGATCGCATCGAGCCGGGACGAAGTGCCGGGCTGTGGGACGCAGCTGCGCGTCGTGGGGCATATCTGAGTAAAGGGTGAAACGGTCATAGTGTAATTGGGTGTGCCGTTCACGCCAAAGGTTGAATTGGCTGGCGTTGTCCAATCGACATGGAACTTCCAGAGACGCATGGCATCGGGGCCTAATGCCGGGGCAACGCTATCGTCATCGACTTCCACAAAGTAGTTGGGAGCGCCAGCGGGCGGTGGGGTCATGCCGTCCCAATCGGACGGCAGCTGGCCGCCAAAGTCGGCATTCACGCTGAAGAGATCGAAGTAAATCATCTGAGCGGACAAGCCTTGCAACATCCGCTGCCGTTCGAACGCTAATGCGCCAGCGCCCAACCAGGCCGTTCCGCTCGAATTGAATTGGTTGATACTCATGTAGTAGGCATCAGGCCAGATGCCGAACTTGGGATAGTCGTTCAGCTTAGTGGTGCTCAGCAGAAAGTCGTAACGATACCAGGCGCCGGTGGGATCGCCCGATTGCGAGATCGCGATGCACTGATGGAACCCATCGGTGCCCCCGGGCAGGGCAAACTGGCTCATCAACCAGCGGTTCGATAACTGATCGAACAGCACGATCGGGTCGCCATCATTACTCGCTTCGCAAATGCCACCGAAGCCGAACCAGAGGGCATTGCCGGTTGCGGTGATCAAGCGCGTCGGTGTTGGATCGGTTACATCCCAAATGGCATAAGCCGTATTAATATACTGGACGTAGTACTTCTTCCCAGTGACAGGGTCGTAACCCACATCGCCGTCCGTATCGGGAGGAATGTAGTTATCCGAGGTTCCCGGTACAACCGCCTGCATTTCATTTTGCGAAACACCTTCAAAATTGTGAAGGGTCGGCGGCATAGCATTCGGCGCGTATGGCACCCCGATCTGGCCCTGCACCACGGCATCGGGCTGAGCCAGTGAGGCAAGATACTCAGTCAGATCGATGCCCTGTTCCTTCAGCCCTTCCAGGAACTTAGGATCATCAAACCGGTTGGGTCGTCTTCGGTTGATGGCCTCCACGGCCGAGGGTCGTGTCGGGGCTGTTGAAAGTTGGGCCAAATCACGAAGTGGTGCTGAGGTATCGTGCGCGATATCACGACTGAGCACAGGTTGAAATGCCTTGGGAGTTTGGGCGAGGGAGGCTGGCACGCTGCCTGCCACCAAGATCAGTAACAGCCCGAGAAATACCGCACTTAAAACGGTCGCAATTACCGGACGAGATTTCATCTTTTCTCCTTATCAGCAATAGTTAAGGGTAATAACTAATATCGATGGGATGCACGTCATAGACCGATAGTGTTTCCAGCGCGTGGCAATGGCACTGACAAATCTTGAGAATGTGTCGCCACTTTTCAATGTTGTCTGGATGGGGTCTGAAGCAACAATACTGTTCCGAATGTGTACAGGCACAGATCGCAGGTTAATCGAATAGACGGCCTCCTCGAGCCAGATGAGCCGTGTTGCCGCTAAATGGCCGACAGCAAAATCTGTGGCTACCAAACATGACCGGCAGCTCAGTCAGGTCTGAATTCAACGAGCGCTTCTCAATCTTGTAAACTTTTAGGGATAGCTAAAGAGGATAAACCAGTAGCTTAGCGGTCATACTGGCTAGGTATGGTGCCGCTTACAGATCACGGATTACTCGAATAGGCTACCTCCTCAATCCGGCTGAGCCATGTGATCGGTAAACAGCTGACAGCAAAATCTATGGCTACCGAACAAAGACGTCAACACAGCCAGACCTAAATTTGACGAGCGTTTCTCAACCTTGAAAGTTTTTCCGGGATAGCTAAGAGGATAGACCAACTCTATAGCGGTCATACTGGCTAGGTATGCTGCCGCCACAAATGGCATCTTACTCAATTTGTGGAGATTTGTCCAGCTCCGCAAGAGATTTTAAGGTCAGGCTCAACCGCTTTCCCCGGTGCGGATATAGGTCGTTCAAGCAGTCGTAAGGGTGGCTCGAGGCCTTGAATCAAATCACCCGCTGCCGATCGCACGGATCAGCAGCGGGTACAGAAGGATGTACTGTGAGGTGGGGCGAGCAGTCTGCTTGCCCCAGAGTGAACGACTGTTACCGCATGATCAAAGGCAAGAATACGGTCAGCGGCTGAATCTGAATGACCTTGGCCACTGGTGCGCTTCCACACGCATTCTCTGCCGTCAGCGTTACAGTGTAACTCTGCGCGCTGGCGCTTAAGGGGAAGAGATGGGTGATCGGCGAACCGCTGCCCGGCGCTGAACTATCACCGAAGTTCCAGGTGTAGGTGATGGGGGCTGTGCCCGTCAACGCCGTGCCGTTGAAGGTGACCAACTGGCCCACCTTCGGAGCCGGAGGCGTGTAGGTGAAGTCCACGCCCGCAACCGGCACACAGGCCAAGACGAACGTGGCCGTGACGACGTTAATGCCAGTCAGTGTGATAGCAGCCGGATTCGTGGTGCCCGTCAAGTCACCACTCCAGCCCGAGAAGGCCCAACCAGGATCGGGCACGGCCGTCAATGTGACGACCTGGCCCACTGCATAAGGCTGTACTGGAATCTGATTCACTTGGCCCTGGCCCACTTTGTTAACGGTCAGTTGCGCGGGCGCGATGATCGTCATGGTCACGGGCACGGCGATTGAACTATTCACGCTGTCCTGCGAGTTGACACGCAGGGTTGCCGTGTAGATGCCGGCGGTCATCGTCGGCAGAGCAGTGAAAGTGACCTCAACCGGGAAGGTACTATCCGCAGAGACGGTGCCGGTGATGGGGTTCTCTGACAACCAGGGCACATCATAAGCGGCCGAAATCTTGATCGCGCCCTCGAACTCACCCTGCGGACTGCTTACCGCCAACGGTGTGACCGCGCCTGTGGTCAGGTTGACCGTGCCGAACACGTTGGCTCCGCCGCTTTGATAGAGGAAGATGTACAGCGTGCCATCATCATTGTCAAAGTCCATGCCCTGCGCAAAGTTGGCGGAGTAGGTCGTTAGCCCGATGAGCGTGGCGGCACCGGTGGTCTTGTTGATGCGGTAGATGCTGTCCGTACCGATGTCATGGCCATACATCTCACCGCTGGGGCTGACGGCGACTTCGATCATGAGCGTCGTGCCAAATGGCCCGAGCAGCGTCGAGGCGCCTGTGGTGGGATCGATGGTGTAGAGGTCCGTGGTGGTACTGCCATAGAAGACGCCGGTTTCCGGGTCGATGCTCAAACCGGACCAGCTGGCTGCGCCACCTCCGGGTGGGCAGGATACCAACGACGTGAACACCCCATTCGACAGGTTGATCGTTCCCAGTTGATCCGTCGTATCGTTCAACGCATACAGCGTATTCGCGTTGGGATCAAAGTCCATGCCGTAGTAAGTGTTGGCGACACTTGCCACGAGCGTCTGCCCTGGGAAGTTGTTCAAAGTGAACTGAACAAATCTATTATTTCTGATGTCTTGAGCATAGCCGAGATCGGTCGG
>JAUQXC010000664.1 GCA_030834825.1 Thermoflexales bacterium | reverse complement strand
CTCCCAATGCAGATGTGAATTGCCACCCGCATCGGCAATGCGTCCGATCACATCACCCCGATAGACGATCTGTCCGAATGAAACTGTTGGCGCGGCCACATGCCAGTAGGCCGACCACACTTTGGACCCGTCGGCCAGGAGATGTTCGATCGTGATCACCCAGCCCTCCGCGCCGATGTCCTGCTTCCATGTGACCAGCCCATTCGCCACGGCGCGCACCTCTGCACCATGTGCGGCGCCTGGATCGACCTGACGACGCGCATCGAACTTGAACCAATCCTCACCGGCGTGATACAGTTCGGCAAAAGGCACCTTCTTGCCATACTCGTCGACGAAACACTTGCCGGCGCCGCCCAAACCGGGATTCTGCACCCCGTAGCGCGTATCCACATTTAACGGGCCGGTCACCTTGTGCACGTATGGTCCGAATTGATTCGGATCGAGCGGGAAGTCAAAGCGATCGGCTGGGAGGGGCGTGGGCTGCGGGCGCGGTGTCAATGTTGGATCAGGCGAAAGGGCGACGGAGAGCTCGAGTGCCGGAAGGACGGAGGGTGGTTGGCAAGCCGTCAGCAAAACAGCGAGTGAAACGCATAGTCTGGAACGAAAACGCATAAGAGCATTAACCTTGTACGAGTGGTAAACCGGCGCGATTATAACATTGCCGGCCTATCCCCTAAATCTGTCACGCAACTGCAATACACGCCACGCGAAATGATGCGATAATTACCTGTAAGGAACAAATATGGACGAGACGCTCGACAGTTATTATCTCTTCGGATTGGAAGCCCTGCAAGAACGGCTGCCGGCTTTGACCAAGGAAGTTGAAGGCGTGCGCACGGCGAACGACATCGAATATGTGCATCGTATGCGTGTCGCCTCGCGACGCGTACGCAACGCGCTGGCCCTCTTCGGCGAAGATCTGCCGCGCAAGCACTATGATAATTGGCGTGATGAAATACGGCGCATTACGCGAGCGCTCGGCGCAGCGCGCGATACGGATGTCCAGATCGCCTGGTTGCAGGATTTTCTGACGCGCCTTAGCGACGAGGCGCAGCGCGTGGGCATCGAGCGTCTGCTGCTGCGCTTGCGCCAACAGCGGGCGCTGGCGCAAAACAAAGTCGGCAAGGCACTCGATCGCGTGGAAGACAAACGCATTCTCGACGACATGAGTGAGACACTGCATGAGTTGCTGGTCTACGCCCGCGTGTACGAGGTCGAGTCACTGCCCACCGATCTTTATCGCCGCGCCAACGAGGCGATCCGCCTGCGCCTGGAAGAACTGCTCACTTACGAACCGCACATTGCTTATCCAGAACGAACGGCTGAACTGCATCAGATGCGGATTGCGGCCAAGCATCTGCGGTATACGCTGGAAGTCTTTAATCCGCTTTACGAAAAGGCGTTGCGCAAACCCATCAAGATCGTGAAGGAGATTCAAGAGCTGCTGGGCGAGGTCCACGACTGCGATGTGTGGATCGGCTATGTGCCATGGTTTATCGAGAAAGAGCGAGCGCGTACGCTGGAATATTTCGGTGAAGTCATCCCAGCACAGGCCTTCCTGCCCGGCTTGCACGCGCTGGAAGAAGATCGCCGCCAGCAGCGCTTGCGATCGTATTATATGTTCCGCCGCTTTTGGGAATTAACGCAGGAAATGGGTGTCTGGGAACGCATCCGCGAGGCAGTCACACCTCATCCAGAGCAACTATTGTTGGATACAGAAGAGGTCGAGTAAGGAACTGCGCCTCAGAGCCGGATCACGTACTGGCCAGCGCCAGCGCGCGCGAGAATTTTGAGCGCGGCTCCGGTTGCAAATGCCATTCGTCCGCCAAACACGCGGCCAGACGCGCGAGGTCCTCTTCCGTACCAGAGGCCTTCAACTCCAACTCCACTTCAAAGTAACTCTGCTCCCGGCCCTTGATCGACAGCGCGACCTTGTCCACGCTCATCTCGGCCACCGTTCGATCGGCCTGTGTGACCCACCGGATGATGCGAGTTTGACGTTGATCGAATAACGGCGCCAGGGGGACGTTGCCGACCAGGTTCAACAACCGATCGCGGATCTCGCTGGGCGGCCACTGCCCGATGGGCAGTTCGCGCTCCAACGTGATCTCCAACTCCTCCCGGCGATGCACGGCCCCTTCGACCGTTTGCCCGCTCTTCAGCGTCATCACGATCTGCCCGTCCACTTCGCGCTTGCGACAGACATGCCGCGAAGTCAGGATCGACCGATCGGGTGTATCCACAAACGTATCGTAAACCTGTTTCGTCTCACCCGGCGACACCGCATATCCCGCCAATTGATCGATGGCTTGCAGGCGCAGCCACGTCACTTCATCCGGCACAGCGAACTTCGCTTCGATTTCCATTCTACCCTCCCATGTTCGTTCGTTTTGTAGTATAACACGTCGCATCGAGACGGAGGGAATCAGCGACAGAGAAATGGCCCAACGAATCCAAAATCGAAATTCTAAAATCCAAAATTCTCTATTGAAGTGGTTTCGTCGCCACGCGCGCGATCTGCCCTGGCGAGAGGATCGATCACCGTATCGCGTGTGGCTCAGCGAGATGATGCTGCAGCAGACGCAGGTCGAGACGGTGATTCCCTACTTCCACCGCTTTCTCGATCGCTTCCCCACAATTGACGATCTCGCCGCCGCTCCACTGGGCGCTGTGTTGAAGCGCTGGGAAGGCTTGGGCTACTACGCGCGCGCGCGCAATCTGCACAAAGCCGCGCAAATCATCGTCAACGAACGACACGGCGAGTGGCCGCGCAGCGTCGAGGGGTTGATGGCCCTGCCCGGCATCGGACGTTACACTGCGGGAGCGATCGCGAGCTTAGCCTTTGATATGGTTGCACCCGTATTGGATGGCAATGTGATCCGTGTGCTGTGCCGGGTGTTCGCCATTCAGCGCGACCCGAAAGAGGCGCTGGTGCGTGAAGAGTTGTGGCAATTGGCGGAAACGCTGCTGCCTCACCCCCCCACCCCCTCTCCCGATTCGGACAGCCCGAATCAGGAGAGGGGGAGTGC
>JAUQXC010000663.1 GCA_030834825.1 Thermoflexales bacterium | reverse complement strand
CCGGCCAGTGTCAGGTTCAATACTGGCATTTCACCTATCCGCGACGGTCCAATGGAGCTGGTCCTACTTACACCCCCAATACCGGTGACCAACCGGTGTGGGGACAAACGCGTTTGACCAGCGACGATCTGGCGCTAGGGTTTGATATCTGGACCACGGCGTCGGGCGGATTGAGCACCAACGAGCACCAGACCATGACCATGCGCAATGAAATCTCCGCCATGGCCAACAAAATTATGCCTAACCCAGATGGAGCCTGGTTCAACACCATCAACCCCGTGACGGCCGGGGACATCATCACAACGAATGGTATCCTCTATGAATTAGGTGTGATCAATCAGGGCTTTGATAATGACGGCGACTTCACACCTGACTTCAACGCCTGGATGCAACCGATTGGTGATCCGACCTATGATCCTAGCTGCTTCCGTTTAGTACGCACCAGCGGTATCCTTACAGTTTCACGCAGCGCGGGAAATCCAGATCTGACTATCCCCTTCGTCGATCAGCTATACTTTACCAACATGCCCCCAGATAATACCGGTGTGCGCGGTCTGGTGTACTATACTTTCCTGGCCCTGAATGGGAGGTGCACTACGGCGTTGTCGCCCTATCAGGAAGTCGCTTCGGGGTCGTATAATGAGAAATTCAACGGCGACTTTGGCGCAGGCATTCCTCCGGTTATCAGTACGGCGCCGCTGGTCACCATCGACAAATCGGGCACCCCCACCGTTCAACTGGGCCAGCGTATCACCTACACCATTCAAGCTAATAACACCTCGCCTGATAAGAGCGCCGGCCTGCCCCTGTACAACATGGGCCTGGTACTCAGCGATTCCATTCCAGCCAACACGACGTTTGTGGCGGGCAGCATTGTCACCGATTCTGATACAACCATTCTCTATTCGACGGATGGCGGCGCGACCTGGGGCAATACTCCGGTGGGCACCATCACTAATATCCAAGTCTGGCAAAACAATCCCCTGGGTCCTTTAGCCAGTACAACTTTCACCTTCAGTGTGCAAGTGGCGAATACTTTGCCCGCCAACCAGCCGCCAGAGATTGAAAACTGCGCCGCAGCCAGCTTTGGCCAAGTCGCCCCCTTTGCCGAGGCTTGCACTAGCACCCTGATCCTGGGCAATTACCAAGGCGGTCATTTTGTTTGGCGAGACGAGAACCGTAATAGGGTTGTTAATGTAGGCGAGGCCTACATCTCTGGCGTCCCACTGACGCTTTACTATGACGTAAACGGGAATGGCCAGATTGACGCCAACGAACCTGTGATCTCACAGACGCAAACGGGCAGCACCGGTTATTATACTTTCAGCAACTTGTATACGGGAACCTACGTTGTGGCAGTGGATGCGCATAGCAGCAACATTCCCTATGGTTATCGCGCCACGACTCCTATTACCCACATGCTGGAAGTTTCGAGTACGCAAACAGATTACCCACTGGCCAACTTTGGGTTCGGGCCAACATTAGCGACTGCGAAGTCACTAGTGGGCAACACCTATGCCGGTGATTTGGCGACTTATCGCATTGGTGTATCCAATCTGCGGCCTGGAGGTGGCACGACGATCGGCAGCGAATGTCTGGTGCAAAGTTGGTCTGCCAATGTCAGTACACCCAACTCGCCCAAGAATTTCGTTGATCCGGCAGCAGCGATTGGCGCACCTAATGGCACCTATGCCTCAGCCGACTTCAAAGCTGGAGCCAACAAGCTATTAGAATCCTTCGCCTATGCCAAGGGCACGCTGCCAGGCACCATTAATCGAGTCGTGGCCACATGGAACGTCTATGTCCAGCCCGGTGTCTTCAACGACTGGCTGGATATCTTGGTTTATTCGGGAACAGTGAGTAGTGGTGTCCAACTCGGTACCACAGACAGCACCTCGATGAACGCGACAAACCTCAATCAACATGTGGGGCCAGGCCACGCCGGGGTGATTACCACGTTGGTGTCGCCGCCAGCTGGGGGATGGAATTGGAACGTCATCAGCAACCTCACCGCGCAATTGAGCATGCGAAAATCCGGTTCTGGCGACGACTCCATCATCTATGTGGATGGTGCAGGCTTATCGGTTTACTTGAACGGAGTCTGTCCAGCCGTCGAGCCCAACGATGTGATGACGATCGTGCCGTTGACGGATACGTTTGATACCAGCTATTTGACTTTTGTCTCGGCGATACCTTCTCCCTCGCTCGTCAATCCCGGTACGGGCGTCATTACTTGGACCAATGTTGGTCCCCTCAATCCGGGCCAAGCGGTCAATGTGGAAGTGGTGTTTTCAGTCAAATATCCCGTGAATCCGGCCGTGACGATCAACAATTCAACGTGCGTAACCGGAACGCTGTTCCTGGATAATGGTCCGGCCAATAACTCTTGTTCCACTGCCACCGGCATTATCTCTCCAGCCGGATATATTACGGGTGTGGTGTGGAGCGATATAGGCAATATCGGTTGGTATCCTACATCGCCAAGCCAGGGTTTCGAGAACACCGACTTTCGCATCCCGAGTGCGGCCGCCACGCTGCTCCGCTGTGAATATACGGACGGAAGTGGAATTGTCCCGACTACTGAGACTCGAGTTTGCACGAGCAGCAGCGTAAAGGGCACTTGGGTGACTCAAACAGTAAAAACCACTGATGCGCATGGTTACTATCAGTTTACAGGATTATTGGATGGGTTTTACATTGTCCAACTAGAATCTGGTACGTTGCCAGCTGGATTTACCCAGACGGCCGATCCCGCCACAATGGGCAACGGCTCTGGCACAACTTGCCCGACAGGCACCTGTGATAATGCGTGGGGGTCTGACGTTGCACTGAGCGGCCTTACCTCCATCCAGAACAGCAAGGCCATCACCCAAGTCAACTTCGGCTACGGTGGACTGGCCATCATCTATGGCACAGTCTGGAACGATTTCAACGGGGATGGAACTCGTCAATTTACTGATCCTGGGCTAGATAACGGAACTGAGGGCATCACCGTCACGCTTTACAACGCTTCGACAGGCGCGCTGGTCTCGACCGCCCAAACCAATGCCAGCGGGTTCTATCAATTTTCCAATTTGGCAGCTGGCGCCTACACCGTCACCGTAAGCATGGGGACCTTGCCGGGCACGGGCTGGAGCCCAACAGCTGAAACCGGGCCGAATGCCGATAGCACTTTGGATAGCTCAATGCGTACGGTCACGCTTGTCGCTGGGCAGATTTCAGGATCGTACGACTTTGGCTATCATCAAACTGGGACGTTGTCCATCGGCGATCTGGTCTACTATGACTTTGACGGCAACGGCAGCCCGACCAGCACGCTCAGTTCCCTGGCTGAAGGGATTCCTAACGTTACACTCAACCTGTATCGAGATAACGGCAACGACCTCTTCGACTCGCCCGATGGAATGGTCATGACAACGACGACGTCCATCACCGGCTACTATCTGTTTACTGAAGTGCCAGCTGGCACCTACTTCGTCGCCGTCGATCTGTCCACCTTGTCAAACCACTTGATCGAGACCGCCGACCCGGATGAAACAGGCGTCTGCAATATCTGCGACAGCCGGGGCAAAGCCATTCTCTCCAGCACCTCCGTGTACACGCTGGACTTCGGATACCAACCGCACGGTAGTGGCGCGATCGGCGATACCGTCTGGCGCGACATGAATGGCGATGGCTTACAGAGCGGTCCTCAAGAAGTAGGCCTTGCTGGCGTCCTTGTCACGCTGACCATCGACTTCAACGGCGATGGCAACTATGTCCCGGTCATGACCCGCATCACCGACGCTAACGGCCACTATCTCTTTGAGGATCTGAGTGAAGACAAATATCGGGTCTACGTCGATAGCGCCAGCTCTAACCTGCCTACAGATGTCTACGGATTCCCCTACATTCCAAGCACGCCCCTCTCACATACCACGACGATCACTTTTGCTCAGATCTACCTGAACGCCGACTTTGGCTTCATGCCCCTGGGAGCGATCGGAGACACTGTCTACTGGGACGCCAACGGCAATGCTCAACAAGACTGGATGGAAAGTGGCCTCTCGGGAGTCGTCGTTACTCTAACCAACTCGTCGGCCATCGTGATCAACGGCGTCACGTATGCGCCCGGGGCCTACCAATTGGTCCGACCCACGAATGTCACCGGTTCATATCTGTTCACCGGCTTGGTACCGGGAACTTACTCAGTCGCAGTCGGCTCCGTCATGGGCAATCCCACCTTGACAGGCGATCCAGATACGAATGGTATCCCATGCCCGATCTCCTCTGGGCCGTTAGCCCCATACTGCGACGGCCAGACGAGTGTAGTGCTTAACCCCGGCTCGATCTTCCTGGGCGCTGATTTCGGCTATCAACCGCTGGGCGTCATTGGCGACTTCGTCTTTCAGGATTTGAACAGCAACGGCCTGCAAGACTCTGGCGAGCCAGGCATTCCGGGCGTTGTCGTTACCGCAACCGATGGCAGCACCACTTTCACCACCACCACCGATTTCGATGGGCGCTATAGCTTCAGCAATCTCACGGCTGGAATGTGGACGGTAACGTTCGCCACGCCGCCCAACATGATCGCAACGACAGTGACCAACGCGGCTGCGGCTGCCACAGGCAATGGCAGCGTCGGCACCAGCGGAGCAGTCGTCATCAGCAGCGGCAGCGTCACGTCGATCAACAACGTGAGCTGCACCAACTGCTCGTTGTATATCGATTCCGGCTTCCGGTTGAGCGGCGCCTACAACCTCAGCGGACATGTTTTCTTCGATAGCGGCAACAACGGCGACCTCTACAGCCCGACCGTCGATCTACCCTACTCCAATATTCTGGTCTACCTGTACGATCAGAACCACAACGTGATCGGAACGACGACGACCGATGCGACTGGGATATACACGTTTTCCAACTTACCCAATGGCAACTATACAGTCTCGTATGATCCCTCTGCACCCAAGTTGAGTAACATGACACTGACATCCACCCCCAGCGAGCCGGGAGTGAAGTGCAGCACCTGTCGCAACTACTCATCGATCACCATCAACAACGCCAATGTCGCCGATCAAGATTTCGGCTTCTACGCGCAGATGGACTTCGGTGATTTACCCGAGACCTATGGCACCACGCTGGCCACCGAAGGCCCGCGTCACTTAATCACGACCGCCAATCAAGTGTATCTGGGCACCGCCCCCGACGCCGACGGCAACGGTCAACCCTCTTCGACTGCAGTTGGCGACGGCGCTGGCGTCAACGACGAAGATGGCGTGCAGCGCGATCCGCTGATCAAGTGGCAGCCCAACACCTCTGTGCCACTCACGGTGACAGTGACCGGCAGCAACGCCTATCTGGTGGCTTGGTTCGACTGGAACTCTGACGGCGTTTTCTCGGCCTCCGAGCGCGTCGTGTATGGAAATGTAGCACCCGGCGCTCAGACAATCACCATCAATATTCCCGGCGCCATGCCGGCAAGGCTTAATTCTCGTTTCCGTTTGTACAGCGGATCACCGTTGACTGCGGATGCGAGAGGTCTCGCGATCAATGGCGAGGTAGAAGACTACCAGTGGCTCTTTGCGCCGACGGCGGTAACATTGAACGACCTGGCTGCCCGCACAGAATCCACACCGCCAGTGACCTTACCGATCTTTATCGTCATGATTGTTAGCGCCGTGCTGCTCATCACGTGGGCCAAACGACATCGCGTTGCATAAGCACTTCGTCGCCGTCAGGGGTGCGTTGGGGTCGGGCAAGAGTGCGCTGCTGCATGCTGAGGTGATTCGTAGGAGGATGGAAAGCGTAACGCGTGACGAGTCACCCACTCATTATTCGGTCCGCCTGAATATGCTATACTCAATTAGCGATCATTACCGCTGAAGTTCGGCGCGTCTAGGAGTATATTCAACGTCTATCCGATTGATCCAAGTGGCTCCAACCATTGCATCTACGCTTCTGGATGCGATGACATCAGAAGGTCCGCCTCTGCGCAGCAGTCGATGCCTGGTCATCGATCAGGCGTGATTGACTTGAGAGGACCGACGGAATGGTAGAACAACTATGGTGGATCCACTCAATCGAAAGCCGGTCTTGCCGGGCCTGCAGCCGCCAGCGGGACTAGCGAATGAAGAGTCGTTTCGATCTCTGCTCAGTACCTTCCCCGACTTGTTGTTTCTCTTCAGTCCTGATGGCGACTACCTTGATTACCATGCGACTCATCCCACTTTGCTGCCCGCCGCACCTGAGCAATTCCTGGGTAAAAACGTACGCGACGTGCTGCCGCACGAGGTCGCAGAGCGATTAATCGCAAGCTGTGGGCGGGTTTGGCACACAGGCCAAAGCGAAGCAGTAGAATATCCCTTGCCGGTGGCCGGGGAGATTCGACATTACGAATGCCGGGTGACCGCCTATGACGGCCAGCGTCTCTTGGCCATCGTGCGTGACATCACAGCCCGCAAAAAGACTGAGACGGAGTTGCGCGCCCAGGAGCAGCTGTTGGAAAATCTGCTCGCGGTAGCGCGTACCATGTATGAACGGCCCTCGGTCCGGGCGACCTTACAAAACGCGCTGGAAATCGCGCTGGCACTCACCGGCGCTACTGGCAGCGATCTGACTTGGTTCGACAGTTCAGGTGCGGTGATCCATTACACCCCCTCTTCGCATCTCGTTGGCGGGGCGCAGCAGGCCGGCGACGCTGTACCGTGGCCGGCTCTGGGCCTCACGGACTGGGTCGCCCAACATCGCCAGACCGCTTTAATTCCAGACACGCGCCTGGATGAACGGTGGTTGAGGCAGCCTGGCCCTCGTGGCGTTGTCGGCCCCAGTGGCGCTGTCGGCCCACATTATCAGTTTCACTCAGCTTTGTCTGTCCCGATCTTGGCCGGGTCCAATTTGGTAGGCGTTCTCACCCTCGCTCATGCGCAGCCCGATCACTTCAGTTCGCAGCACTTGCGCTTGATCCAGGCGACTGCCGATGAGATTGTGCAGGCGGTGCGTAACGCTGAGATCTTTGAGGAGCAACACCGCATGGCTGAGCGACAAGCGACGTTGTATGGAGTGCTGCGCGCGGTGAGCGGGCTGCATGATCTGAATACCGTTGCCAAGCTGGCGGTGGAAGCGATCGTGAAGTTTGCCGGGTGGCCGCACGTAGCACTGATCTTGCCCAACGAAGCGAAAACGCAGTGGGTGGTGTGTGCCGCCAGTGGCCATCTCACCCTCGCCTCCGGTATGACACGTCCGCTAACTCACGGTATCGTCGGTCGAGCTTTCAGGACCGGGCTCAAGCAGTTGGTGTCGGAGGTCGCGGCCGACCCGGACTATGTGGCGGGACATCCCGGTACACGGAGTGAGCTAGCCGTCCCGCTGCGGCACAGTTCAGTGGTGAAGGGTGTACTCGCCCTCGATAGTGATCAGGTGGCCGCTTTCAAGGCCGATGATATTGTACTGGCGGAATCCCTGACTGACGCTATCGCGCTGGCACTTGAAAACGCGGGTTTATACGCTCAGGTCCAACGCCATGTGGCCGATATGAGTGCATTGTATGCGATCACGCGTACGACTAGCCGCTCGCTAGCGATGGAAGATGTTCTGGAACAAGCACTGTTATCGGCCATCACGTCGTTGGGATTCAGCTGCGGACTCATTGCGTTGGCTGAATCCGATGAAGCGTTGTCCCCGATCGGTCAGCTGGGCGAGTTGCGCCTCGCCGCTGTGCGCGGCTTACCAGCCGATCTAGTCAGGCGTTTTCACCGCGAAGGACTGCAAGACACGCTTACGGCCTACGTGCATCAACACCGTGAGAGTCTGATCATCGCGGATAGCCAGCAAGATGTGCCGCCGGAAGTAGGCCAGGCGATGGATCAGATGAGCGGCGCGGGCTACCGATCTTACGCAGGGATTGCGCTGCTACACCAAGGCAAGTCACTAGGCGCCATCAGCCTGCTCGCCCGCGAGGCCCGTTCATCTTCGACCTACGATCTGGCGCTGCTTGGAACGATCGGGCAGCAGATCGCTGTCGCGGTGGTGAACGCCAGATTGTTTCAGGTGACATTGGCCGGGCACAGCCGTTCACAGGCACTCATCAACTCCAGTCGGGATGGCATCATTCTGGTTGGCATGACGGGACGTATCCTGATCCTGAACGAGTCCGCTCTCAAGTTGTTGCGGTTACCCGGCCAAACACCCGAGTGGTTGGGACGTTCGCTCAAAGATATGTTGCCTGTGTTGCGCCTCGTGGCGCCAGCCGCTCTGCGGGCGGCCATCATCGAGGCACGCCGCCTGAGGCTGGGCAGTGAACTTCCTGGCGAGGGCGAATTTGAAGTGCCGCCGCGGACCGTGCAGTGGATCAGCCTGCCGGTCATGACCGGCACACTGCCACAGGGCCGGCTCATTGTACTGGCGGACGTGACGGACGAACGGGCTGTGGAGCGACTGCGCGAAGATATGACCCACACGATGGTGCATGATCTACGCAATCCTCTCGGCAATATCTCTGGTGCGTTGGAAATGGTGACGGAAGGTATGCTGGGTGAGGTGCCGTCCAGTCAGCTGAAAATCCTGGAAGTTGCTCAACACGGCGCCAGGCGCATGATTGAGTTGGTCACTGCGATTCTGGATGTGAGCCGCCTGGAAAGCGGGCAAATGCCGCTGGAGCAGCGGGGCTTTAGTCTGGCTCAGTTAGTCACGCAGGCACTTACTGCTCAAAGCACCCTGGCGCATGACAAACAGATCCGTCTGGATAGCCACGTTCCGCCGGATTTGCCTGAGGCCTGGGCCGATGTTGGCCTGATAGCGCGAGTGCTTCAGAACCTCATTGGCAATGCGATCAAATTCACTCCACCAGGGGGCGCGGTCCAGGTGGCGGCGACATGGGAAACGTCAGCGCCCCGCCCTAGACTGCTGGTACAGATCAGCGATACGGGAGCAGGCATTCCGTCCGCGTTACAATCCCGCCTATTCCAAAAGTTCGTCAGCGGCGAGCAACGAGAACGCGGCAGCGGCCTGGGTCTGGCTTTTTGTAAGTTGGCGGTAGAAGCACATGGGGAACGCATTTGGGTGGAGAGTACGCCGGATCAGGGCACAACCTTTAGCTTCAGCTTGGCCCTGGCTCCGTCCAACGCATGAGAGTCAGTCCTTGTCGACGCGGTCGCCCACGGCGCCAGGCGGGCCACCCCTGCGACGTTGGCAAGTGGGCCGCACTTGTAATTGGGCATTTAGTTACCCGTCCCGGAGATGGCTATGAACGATGAGCGCAAAACCAAAGCACAGCTCAGCGCCGAATTGAAGGCGTTGCGCCAGCGTGTCAGCGAATTGGAAGCGGCTGAGACCGATCGCCAGCGCTTGGACGCGGCGCTGTGGACTTCCGAGATGCGTTATCGGCGCCTGTTTGAAACGGCTCAGGACGGCATTTTGCTGCTGGACGCGACCACCGGTCAGATCACGGATGTGAACCCGTTCTTGGAGAAGTTGCTGGGCTATTCGCATGCCGAGTTCCTGGGTAAACATCTCTGGGAAATTGGCCCCTTCAAAGATGTCGCCGAAAGCAAGCTCGCTTTTGAACAACTTCAAAGTGACGAGTACATCCGTTATGAAGATCTCCCTTTAAAAACCCGGCATGGGCAGCGCATCGCGGTTGAGTTTGTCAGCAACGTCTACCTGGTCAATGGGGTCAAGGTGATCCAGTGCAACGTGCGCGACATCACCGCGCGCAAGCAGACAGAGGAGGCCCTGCACGGTTCGGAAGAACGGTATCGCGCCATCTTCAATGGCGTACGGGACGCCATCCTGGTCGAAACGCTAACCGGCAAAATCCTCGATGTGAATGCCAGTGCTTGTGATCTGTACGGCTATGACTATGGCGAGTTTCTCAACAAGACCATGGCCGATGTTGTCGCGCCCGGCACGCGCTTGTTGACGCCGGTTGATCCTTTATGGCAGACGTTTCTAAACCGACCCATTGAGACGGTCAACGTCCGCGCTAACGGCGAGCAGTTCCCGGCTGAAATTAGCGGGCGGTTGCGGACCCTTCAGGATGAGAAAGTATTGCTGGTCGTCGTGCGTGACATCACCGACCGCAAACAGGCTGAAATCACCTTGAAGGAAAGCGAAGGACGCTTCCGGGAAATCTTCGAGAATATGAGCAGCGGGGTGGTAGTTTATGAAGCCATGGACGGCGGGCAAGACTTCAGAATCAACCATTTCAACCGCGCCGCTGAAAAGATCGAAGGCATCTCCAGAGAATCCGTGATGGGCCGCACGGTCTGCGCCGCCTTTCCTGGTGTGAAGGCGCTCGGCTTATTCGACGTCTTTCAACGCGTCTGGCAGACCGGAACCCCCGAACACTTTCCGCTCGGTTTCTACCAGGACGACCGCATAGCCGGTTGGCGGGAAAACTACGTGATCCGCCTGCCATCAGGCGAGGTGATGGTAATCTATGACGATGTGACCGAGCGCAAACGGGCGGAAGATGCGCTGCGTGACAGCGAGCAGCGCGAACGTGAGCGAGCCGCCGAGCTGCAAACGATTATGGATGCCGTGCCCGCCGCCATCTGGATCGCGCACGATCAAATGTGTCAGGTGATTACGGGCAATCGCGGCTTGTATGAGCGGCTGCGCATGCCGCCGCAGAGCAATGCCTCACTCACAGCGCCGGACGATCAACGGCCTGCTCACTTTAAGATCTACAAAGACGGCGTCGAGCTGCCACCCAACGAACTTCCCATCCAAATCACCGCAGCAACCGGGGTTGAAATTCGCGACTTTGAAGAAGAGCTAGTCTTTGACGACGGCACAGTCGTGCACGAACTAGGCAACGTCATACCGCTCTTCGATGCACAGGGTCGGCCGCGCGGCGCGGTCGCTGCTTTTGTTGACATCACCGAGCACAAACAGGTGGAAGCCGTTCTGACGCAAGAGCGTTTGCTTTTGCGCACCGTGCTGGACAACCTGCCCGACGCGGTGTACGCCAAAGACCGGCAAGGGCGTAAGATACTGACCAACCGCGCTGACCTGGATAACATCGGCAAGTCGGAAGCCGAGGTGCTGGGTAAGACCGATGTCGAGGTCTTCCCATTGCAAGTCGCCGCCCAGTTTGAGGCCGACGATCAAAGTGTCCTGCAAAACGGGCAACCGGTACTTGACCGCGAAGAATTATTGATCAATGAGAAAGGGAGCCGGATCTGGCAGACCACCTCCAAACTGCCGCTCAAAAATGCAGCGGGCCAGATTGTGGGCCTGGTGGGTATTGGGCACAACATCACCGAGCGCCGACGCCTGGAATCCGAGCTGCGCGACAAAGTCGCCACGTTGCAAACTCTGGCGGAAATCGATCGCGAGATCATCGCCGCCACAGAACCGGAACGCGTCCTCGAACTGGTCTGTCGGCGCGCAGCGGAATTGGTGCGTGCTCCCAAATCCGCCATCGCAATCACGTCAATAGCTGGCGACGAAATGACCCTGACAGCCAGTTATGGCGTGCATGACCCAGCCCGCCTGGCCGAAGAATTTACGCGGGCCTGGCAAGCTGGTTCTTTGCGAACAGATGAGGTGCTTGGGCTGAAGGATATTTTGGTCAGCGGTACGGCTCCGCCAGAAATTGGGCGAGGCGAAGAGACTCGGGCCTTAGCCCTGGTGCCGTTGATTGCCGGTCAGGAAGCGCTGGGTATGCTGAGTATCTTTGACAGCGCACCGCATGAATGGGCCGCCGACGAGCTGCGGACTCTGAGCATGCTGGCGAGCCAGGCCGCTGTAGCGCTGGAAAAGCTACGGTTGTTCCAGTCTGCCCGTAGTCGCGCGTTACGGCTGACGACCTTGAATGAAATCAGCCAGGCGTTGACTTCATCGCTTGATTTGGACCACGTGTTAACCACCTTGTTAGAGAAGGTGCGCCAGACAACAGATGCGGAAGCATGTTCCGTGGCGCTGGTCGAGAGGGCCAGTGGCGATCTGGTATTTCGTCAAGCGGTGGGGGGCGATGCGGCCGCCATGATTGGCCTGCGGTTACATCAGGATCAAGGGTTGGTCGGCTGGGTCGCTCAGCACGGGCAGTCGCTGCTGGTGCCCAACGCCGCGGCAGACCCGCGCATTTATCAGCTGGCCAGCAGCACCGGCTTTGTCACGCATGATCTGGTAGGTGTGCCTTTAATTGCCCGAGATCGGGTCACGGGTGTGCTGGAACTGATTAACAAGCGCGTGGGCCGTTTCGGAGACGACGATGTCCGCTTGCTCGAATCCGTAGCGGCGCAGGCTGCCATTGCGATCGAGAACGCGCGCCTCTTTGAAACCGAACGCGCCGGGCGGCTGCGGCTGGAAACCCTGTATCGGATCGGGCAAGCAATCAATTCCACGTTGAACGCTGACACGATTTTAGATCAGCTGACCGACGAAGCCATGCAGGCGACACAGGCAACGCACGGCTCGGCTTTGGTGGTGCATCTTGAGCGCGGCGCCTTTGAACGGCGATCGCTGCGCGGTTATTCGCCGGAATATGCGGAAAATGCCCGCACGGATTGGCTGCCGTTGGATCGCGGTGTGAATGGTCAGGCCTATCAGTTACAGCAAGCTGTCTGCATCAATGATGTGCAGGCCGATCCGAATTATCATTCATTGCTTCCCGAGACCCGCTCGGAACTGGCCGTCCCCATCGTCCGGGGCGGCCAGGTGATCGGTAACCTCGACCTGCAAAGTCCCATGACGAACGCGTTCCGCGACATCGATCTGCAATTCTTGAAAGCGCTCACCGATCAAGTGGCGATTGCGCTGGAAAATGCCCGTCTCTTTGAAGCGACACATCGTCAGATGGAAGAGTTGTCCATCGTATCACAGGTGGCGCTGGTTGGTGCGGCGGGGCGGCCCTTTGATGAGACGGTGGCTCGCGCCACGGCGGCATTGAGCCGGTTGTGGCCGAAGGCCTCCCTGGGGTTTTTGTTTGTCGACGAAACCGGCCAGGCCCTGCGCCTGCATTCGTCTTATCTCAATCCAAGGCCTGAATTCGACTCCCCGGTCGGCCTGCCGCTCGATCAGGGTCTCATCGGTTGGGCGACGCGCCAACAACGCCCGATTCGTGTGGGCGATGTCACGACAGATCCACGCTATGCCGTGTCCCCGCCGGAAGCAGGGCGGCGCGCCGGGCGTGTGGCAAAGGTAACCGATATCCGATCGGAAATGGTGGCGCCGCTGGTAGTTGGCGAGCGGGTCATCGGCGTCGTCAACGTAGAAACGCCCCGGCTGGATGCCTTCTCGGGCGACGACCTGCGTCTGCTCACCACCTTAGCCGGGCAGCTGGCGGTCATTTTTGAGAAAGCGCGCCTGGACGCTGCGTTGCTTGAACATGCAGCCCTGCTTGAAGAACGCGTGCAAGAACGCACTGCTGAAATCCGCCGCCAGCAGGCGCGTACGCAGGCCATCCTCGACGCGCTGGGTGAGGGTGTCGTGGTGACCGATCTTCAGGGTATTATTCAGTATACGAATCCGGCGATGGAACAGGTGACGGGATTCAGCAGTAGCGAGTCGTTGGGGCAGACTGCTCGTTTGTGGCAAAGTGGGCAGACGCCTCAAGAGGCTTATCACGATCTGTGGCAGACGATCCTGGCCGGCGAGACCTGGCACGGCGAAATTGTCAATCGCCGCCAAAATGGCGCCCTTTACGAAGCCTCACTCGCGGTGGCCCCCATTCCAGCCACGAGTGACGATTCTGGGCCGTTAGCTGGATTTGTCGGTATTCAGCGCGACATCACCGAGCGCAAACGCGCCGAAGCGGCGCTGCGCGACAGCGAAGCACTCTATCATTCCTTGGTCGAGGTCATGCCGCTGAGCCTGTGCCGCAAGGATCTGGCGGGGCGCTTCACGTTTGCCAATCAGCGGTTCCTGGTGGAGCTGCAAGCATCGCTGGCTGACCTGATTGGTAAAACCGACTTTGATATCCATCCGCCAGAGCAAGCTGAGAAATATCGACGCGACGATCAACACGTGATTGACACCGGGCAGATCGTGGAGGTCATCGAAGAACGCACGGTACTCGGTGGCCAGCTGACATTTGTGCAAACCGTCAAAGCGCCGATCCTGAACAGCGCCGGAGAGATCAGCGGTGTTCAGATTGCATTCTGGGATGTGACTGATCGGATACAAGCGGAAGAAGAGATGCGGCACGCCCTGGAACAGGAACGAGAACTCAGCAACCTTAAGTCGCGCTTCGTGTCTTTGACGTCGCACGAGTTTCGCACCCCGCTTACCACCATCCTGTCTTCAGCCGAAATGCTCGAGCACTATAGCGCCCGCTGGAGTGCCGAACGAAGACAAGAGCACCTGCAGCGAATTCAGGCTTCAGTCAAATACATGACGGGATTATTGGATGACGTTCTCGTCGTCGCTAAAGCCGAAGCGAACCGGCTCGAATTTGTGCCGGGACCGCTCGATCTCCTGAAGTTCTGTCGCGATCTGCTGGAAGAGTTCGAGTTGATGGATCAAGCTAACCATACGCTGATTTTTAAAGGTGAAGCGGAGTGCGCTCTGGTGAGTATGGACGAGCAGCTCTTGCGACATATCTTTAGTAACTTGCTATCCAACGCGCTCAAGTACTCGCCACAAGGTAGTACAATACGATTCGATCTGACGTGTCAGGCCGGTCAGGCAGTGTTCCAAATTCAGGATCACGGCCTGGGAATTCCGCCCGAAGACCAGGCCCGCTTGTTTGAGACTTTTCATCGCGCCCGCAACGTCCGCAATATCGCCGGGACCGGTCTGGGGTTGACGATCGTCAAACGGTCGGTCGACTTACACGGCGGGACGATCGAGGTCGTTAGTCAAGTCGATCGGGGCACCACCGTGACGGTGAATTTGCCGACCGGCCTGCGGGATGAGGGTGAAACACCGAGCGATCATTGATGTCATCGAAATGCGAGGATAACCGATGAGCAAACTGATCATCATTGATGATGATGTCTCCGTACGGAGCAATTTGGTGGAGCTGTTTGAAATGGAAGGATTTGAGGTGATTGGCGCAGAGAACGGCCGCGTGGGCGTGCAGCTGGCACGCCAGCATTTGCCGGACTTGATCGTGTGCGACATCATGATGCCAGACCTGGATGGCTACGGCGTGCTGGAGGAATTGCGGCAGGACTTCGTCACGGCAACCATCCCTTTCATCTTTCTCACCGCCAAGGCCGATAAGGCCGATGTGCGGCAAGGGATGAGCCTGGGTGCCGACGATTATCTGGTCAAACCCTTCACGCGCGACGAGATTCTTGCGGCCGTCTCCACCCGGCTCACCAAACAGGCCGTATTAACCCAAAAAATGCAGGTCAAGCTGGACGATTTGCGCGCCAATATCGCGCTCGCCTTGCCGCACGAATTGCGCCTGCCGTTGACGGGTATCTTAGGTTCTTCAGAACTGCTGCTTGAAGAAGCGGCCTCGCTCCCCCTGCACGACATCCAGGATTTAGCGCGGAATATCAACCTGGCAGGCAAGCGTTTACAGGCTCTGATTATGAATTTTCTGTTATACGCTGATCTCGCCATGGCCCTCAGAGACCCTTATTTTGCCGTCGCGGTGAAAGACCCCAGCCCTTGCCGTATGGAATCAGTGGTCACTGAAGTCGCAGGAGAACAGGCACGGTTAGCCCACCGCGAAGCGGATCTGCAGCTAGAGGTTGAACCTGCGTCCGTGTCTCTCGGGTCCGTCTATTTAGCCAAATTGATCAGAGAGACCGTCAACAATGCCTTCAAGTTTTCGCGGCCCGGCCGACCTGTGCGCATAATGGGTCGCCAGGAGGCTCCGCACTATCGGCTCACTCTCGAAGATCACGGCCGGGGGATGACGCCCGAACAAATTGGTAACATCGGAGCCTACCTCCAGTTTGAGCGCAGACGTCACGAACAGCAGGGACAGGGCCTGGGGTTGATCATTGCCAAGTGGATTGCCGAGCTGCACGGTGGGAAACTAACCATCGATAGTGTGTACGGTGAAAGCAGCACGGTGCACGTTGTCCTGCCGCTGTGTTTGGACGAACCCTCAGGCAGCGATGAATTCTACGCTAAGGTCTGGCATGACTAATAAAATACTTGTCATTGAGGATCAAGATCCTATTCGGACGAATATTCTGGAGCTGCTTGACGCCGAAGGCTATTCAGTCATGGGCGCAGAAAACGGCCGCGTGGGTGTGCAGCTGGCGCGTGAATTTCTCCCCGAGGTGATCGTCAGCGATATTGTCATGCCGGAACTGGACGGGTATGAGGTGTTGCAGGAGTTACGCCAAGATCCGGCCACCGCCACGATTCCTTTCATCTTTCTCACAGCGAAGGCCGATAAATCTGATCTGCGGCAAGGGATGAACCTGGGGGCCGACGACTACCTGGTCAAGCCCTTTACGCAGCGCGAACTGTTGGAGGCGATTTCCGTCCGGCTCAACAAACACAGTCAGATCAGCGCCCATTTTGAACAGAAATTGGATGAATTGCGGAATAACATTACCGCCTCGCTGCCTCACGAATTTCTCACTCCGTTGACCGTCATCTTGTCGGCTTCGGAAATTCTTACCTTGCACTCGGACAAATTAACGGCGGCGGAAGTTCCAGAATTCGCCGAACGCATTCATACTTCTGCACAGCGCCTACTCCGGCTGATTAGAAATTTTTTGTTGTATTCTCAGCTGGAGCTTGCTGCGTTTGATTCAACCAAAGCCGAAGTCTTGCGCGGCCTGCGCACAAGTGATGTTCACACCGTCATCATGGATGCGGCGGTACGGCTGGCGCGACAGGTTGGCCGGAGTGAGGACCTCTATCTGGAAGTGGAGAATGCGACGGTTCAGATGGACCCGATTCACTTGGGCAAAATCGTCGAAGAGCTGCTCGATAATGCTTTTAGATATTCCTTGCCCTATACTCCGGTTCGGATCAACTGTCACACGGAGGACGATCGCGTTTTGATGTTCTCAGTGACGGATCAAGGCCGCGGCATGACCCGCGAACAGATTACGCGTGTGGGGGCCTACATGCAGTTCGAGCGCGAGCGATATGAACAACAAGGCCAAGGCTTGGGACTGACGCTGACCAAGCGCCTGGTGGAACTCTATGGCGGGGAAATGACCATTGAAAGCGTCCCCAACGCAAAAACGAGTGTTCAGGTTGTTTTGCCTCTGTTGAGTTAAACCCCATTAGCAGCCCAGTCTCTCCAGGAGAAGCCGGGCTGCTTGATTCATGATCGACTTGCCCGTTTCGTCATCCGATGACACAATAGCTCAATGGATGCACCGGCTGCCATCCGGCTGAGTAACGTTACCAAAGTCTATCGGCAGGGCGTCAACGAAGTCCGCGCGCTGGACAGTCTCTCGCTCACGCTCCCTGCGCAGCACTTCGTCGCCGTCATGGGCGCGTCGGGTTCGGGCAAGAGCACGCTACTGCACATCGCAGCTGGGCTCGCGCGTGTCACGTCCGGCGAAGTTGTGGTGCATGATCAGACCCTCAGCGCCATGGCTGACGACGATTTGACCCGCTTCCGCCGCAAGCACATCGGTCTGATCTTTCAATCATTCAATCTGCTGCCCACGCTCAACGCCATCGAAAATGTTGCCCTGCCCCTGATCATCAACGGTGCGAAGTTGAACGTCGCCCGCGCGAAAGCCAAAGACCTGCTGGCGCTGGTCGGCCTCTCCGATCGGCTGGCACACCGCCCCGACGAGCTCTCCGGCGGACAGCAGCAGCGCGTGGCCATCGCCCGCGCCTTGATCAACGAAGCGCCGCTCTTGCTGGCCGACGAACCGACGGGGAATTTGGACAGCCACACCGGCGAAGACCTGCTGCAGCGCTTGCGTGCACTCGCCACCGAGCAGCACCGGACCATCATCATGGTCACGCACGATCAACGCGCGGCCAGTTACGCCGATCAAGTGATTCGCTTGCAGGATGGGAAAATAGTGACGAGCGCTGAGTGAAACGTCCCTGATCGTTATCGGCCATCTACGCAGCACGCGTTGCGCCTTACTTTTCACATGACCTCACTGCGTCTACTCCTGCTCACCAGTTTGCGCCACAGCACTCGGCATAAAGTCCGTACGCTGCTGACCTTGCTGGGCCTCATCATCGGCGTCTCCACGTTCATCTTTGCCCCCACGCTGGCCGCTTCCATCTCCACATCCATCCAGGACGCCATTGCCGATCTGGCCGGTCAGGCTGAGATTGAGATTCGCGGCGAAGACGAAGGTCTGCTCGCACGCACGCTGTCGATCGTTCGGCGAGTACCCGGAATTGAAGTCGCCGCACCGCTGGTTCAAACCGTGGGCGTGCTGCCGGAGCGATCGGAACCGCTGGCGATCTTCGGCGTTGATTTCCACGTCGATCGATCGATTCATATTTATCGGTTGGCCGCCGGGCGTTGGCCCAGGCGATCGGGCGAAGCCTTACTCAGCGCCGCCTATGCGCGTGAACGTGCAGTGCAGCTCAATCAACGTCTCACGCTGATCGCTTCCGCCGGCTCAAGCCACTTCAAAATCGTAGGCTTGCTGGACAGCCGCGGTGTGGGACGGCTCAACAACGGTGACCTCATCGTTATCCCCTATCAAGAGGCCCAGTTACTGCGCGGCGACGATCGTCTTGATGCGATTGCCGTCACGCTGAGCGCCGGGGTCGATCGCGCGGCGGTGATGCAGCGCTTACGCAAGGTCCTACCCGCTTCGACCCGGCTCGAAATTCCGCAGGCCCAGCGTGGATCCCTCCAGGACATTCAAGGTGTCTTGAACTTCATCATGGGCTTCACGTCCCTGATGATCTTAAGTGTGGGATCGAGTCTGGTGTATAACACGCTGGCAGTTGCCGCCGCACAGCGCCGCGTGGAAATCGGCATTTTGCGATCATTGGGCGTGACCCAACGCAGCGTGCGCTGGATATTTCTGCTGGAGTCTGGCCTGTTGGGATTGATCGGCACGTTGGTAGGAATTGCACTGGGTTATGGGCTGGTGCAGATCGCCGGACAAACAATTGATCTGAGTCAGGTGCTCAACGGTACGCCCACCGGCAACATCATGCCCGTCGTACCCGCATGGCTGCCCGGGGCCGCGTTGATCGCCGGCGTAGGCTTGCCACTGCTGGCCGGTTATTTGCCGGCGCGATCGGCAGCGCGCGTCGATCCGATCGAGGCCCTATCAGGCACGCGCCCCGAAGTCGGCTTCATGCGCGTGAATCGACGACGTGTGCTGCAGGCCAGCGTACTTCTCGCGGCCAGCGCGCTGGGCTTGCTGATCTATCTGAAGAGCGATGTACCGGGAACGACGGCTGTGCCGCTGCTCATCGCGGCACAGTTGTTGGCGCTGCCGGCCGTGATCCTCTTGCTCCCCAGTTTGATCGCCGGCCTGGGGCGCATCACGCCGCGCCTGTTGCTGTGGTTGTTTGGATCGGTCGGCCTGTTGGCGGGAGAAACTTTGACGAAGCGGCCCAAACGCACCACCGCCACAGCGACGATTCTGCTGGTCTGTTTATGGGCCGCCGTTACCACCAGTTCCACCAACTTCGGCTATCAGGCTTTTGTCGACGAATGGAACGCGAGCGAAAACATCTGGGACTTGACCGTCTCCGGCGCCGGCTCGTCGCCCTTCAAGCCGTTGCTCAGTCTGCCGCCGAATATGGTCGAACGTATCGCACGCCGTCCTGAAATAGCGGCGACCGTGGCGGAACGCGTCACGACGTTGAAGACGCCTGAGGGCGATTTCGAACTGCGCGCCATCGACATCGCCCGTTTTCGATCGCAGGGCGCGCGTTTTCTCTGGGACAACGGCGACGAAGCGGCAGCCTACACCCGTTTGACCGAGGCGGCCCGTCCGACCATTTTAGTGTCGGGCTTCGCCTCACTGACGCGCGGCTTGCACGTGGGCGATTTTCTCACACTCGCTACGCCACGCGGCGCGCAACGCTTCGAGATCGTCGGTACGGTGCTCGGCGCGATTCAACCCGCGCAGGCCGGTGAAGCCAGTCTGATCATGGATCGTAACGTGTACCGGCGTCTCTGGGGTGACAACCGGATCGATCGGCTGGCGATCAAGCTCCAACCCGATCGGGATGCGGCGGCAGTGCGACGCGATCTGCAAGCCGCTTACGCGGGCAGCGGTCTGGTGGTGATCAGCCCGGCTGAACTCGCTGCCACTTTCAAGCGGGCCATCGACAACATGATGATCGTCTCGCAACTGATGTCGTTGCTGCTGCTGGTCACATTGATGCTGGGCATCGCTAACACGCTGGTGATTGATGTGCTCGATCGGCGGCGCGAGATGGGTCTGCTCCGGGCCTTGGGCTTGCTGGGCTACCAGGTGGCTGCAATCCTGGTGCTGGAAGTGATCGTGCTGGTGGCGATCGTCAGCGTGCTGGCGATTCCACTGGGGATTTACCACACCTACGCCAACACCCTGGCGATGTCGCGCCTGTTTGCTGTACGCTTCACCCTGATACCGCACGAAGTGATCGGGTTGCTGCTGGTGGTGCTGTTCGCGGCGATCGTCGCTGCGTACGTGCCCGCGCGACAGGCCGGTCAAGTGGATGTGATCGAGGCCTTGCATCACGAATGAGGCAAGGCCTCGGAGGTCTTATTCGATTTGCGCGGAAACCCGGTTTCCGGCTTCTGCTACAACCCGGCTTCTTTCTTCAACAAGGCCACTTTGTCCGTCTTTTCCCACGGCGCATCGATGTCGTGCCGCCCAAAGTGACCGTAGGCCGCCGTTGCTTCATAGATCGGCCGACGCAAATCGAGGTTCTGAATGATCGCGCCTGGCCGGAAGTCAAAGTGATCGGCCAGCAATTTCTGAATCTTCTCCGGCGCAATCTGGTGCGTGCCAAAGGTCTCCACCATCAACGACAACGGGCGCGCTACGCCGATGGCGTATGACACTTGAATCTCCAAGCGATCGGCCACGCCTGCGGCCACCAGATTCTTCGCGGCATAACGCGCATAGTATGCCGCCGAGCGATCGACCTTCGTTGGATCCTTGCCGCTGAAGGCGCCGCCGCCGTGCCGCGCCATGCCGCCATAGGTATCGACGATGATCTTGCGCCCCGTAAGTCCGGCGTCGCCCATCGGGCCGCCAATGACAAAGCGGCCGGTCGGGTTGACGAAGTACTTGGTCTTCTTGTCCAAGAGCGCGCTCGGCACCACTTTGTGCACGATCTGTCCGATGATCTCTTCGCTGATCGTGGTGTGGCCCACATTCGCGTCGTGCTGCGTCGAGATCAACACGGTATCGACGCGCACCGGCTGGCCCTCACTATATTCCACCGTGACCTGGCTCTTGCCGTCGGGACGTAACCACGGCAGTTGACCGGACTTGCGCGCAGTCGCCAACTCACGGCACAATTTGTGCGCCAGCGAAATCGTCAACGGCATCAGTTCCTCGGTTTCGTTGCAGGCATAGCCCAGCATCATCCCTTGATCGCCCGCGCCAACCGCTTCGATCTGCGCGTCGGTCATTTCACCGGCCTTGTGCTCCAGCGCATCGTCCACGCCCAGCGCAATATCGGGCGATTGGCCCTTCAACGAGACGAGCACGCCGCAGGTGCGTGCGTCAAAGCCGAAGGTGCCATCGGTGTAACCGATCTTCGACACCGTGTCCCGCACCACATCTTGAATCTCGACGTAGGCCTTGGTCGTCACTTCGCCCATCACCACGATCAGGCCCGTCGTGGTAGCCGTCTCGCAGGCCACACGCGAACGCGGGTCTTGCGCGAGCATGGCGTCCAGTACCGCATCGGAAATCTGATCGCACATCTTATCCGGGTGACCTTCCGTCACCGACTCGGACGTGAAGAACGACTGCTTGGAAGTCATGAAAGTGGTACTCATTGATTCTCCTTGGACAAGTAGTTTGGTAGATGTTTTCTGCATCACGCCCGGCGCGTCGGGCCGCCATGATGCTTGCAGCTGGCTGGGTCTTGGGAAACGGGCCGCCTCTCCTGGATGTGCGTGCTTAGCCAGAGAAATCACGGGAGAAAACAAAAAACCTCTTCTGGCAAGAGAAGAGGTAGCGTGACAAACCGACTCGCTCTCATCTCCCAGAAATACTCTGCCGGACTTGGCACCTGGCTTGAAGATTGGTGATTGGATTGTGGAGATCAGAGGTTAGAGATTGGAGTTTAAGATTGGAGACTGGAGTAGTAAGCTTCCAGCTGCCAACTTCTAACATCCAACTTCTAACATCCAACTTCTAGCATCCAACCTCCAATCCAGCTGGTTGTCGAGGCATCATCGGGCCGGTCCCTCCGCCTCTCTGGATAAGAGTTGCTATTCAGTTTTGCGGGCGAGAGAATACCACAAAAGTGGGCAATGTGCAATGGTCACGGTACAGTAACAAATGAGCACGGGGCACGGCGAGAATGGCAGGGATAGGGGAATGAAGCGATAAAGTTATAGGGTGATCAACGTCCACAAACCACAAGACGTGACGAGCACATTCCGCTTGGAATATGCTCGTCATGAAATCTGCTCTGGCAATTCTATTTATCAAACTTTGTCAGGGAGCGCGCATGACACAGGGCAAGTAGGAACAGCAGCACTGCGTCCCGGCGCCTACTGGGCTGTTTGGACTCTCCAGACGATACTGTGTGCTACTCGTAGCGCCGCTGACTTGCCAGGTCAAATGAGTAAGGTGATAGCCCGGCTCCTGGGATTGAGCCAAGGCCACACTCACGCTCAGCAAGAGGACAAAGGTAATCATTACAATCACAATTCGCACTTTCATAGCGTCATCTCCTATTGAAGCGTAACCAGCACCTGGATCAGGCCGGTGCCACGCGAAGCGTCCAGCGCTTCCAAAGCCTTGCCCAGGATAGTGCCCGCCGGCGGATTGATGCCGCGCATGGCATAGCCTGGAGTGGAGGACGTGACCAGCAAATCGCCCCGCCGGATGGGACCATTCTCCGTGCTCACCTTCACCGGGACAATGCCGATGACGGCGACCGGGATTTCATCCTCACGCCGATTCTCCATCACATGAGCAGATCCAATGAACCCCGGCCTGGTGGAATAAACGCCCGCGACCAAGGTGGAATAAGGCTCAGACGATAAAGCGACCGACCGATCAAATTGGCCGATGACCAGCACATCACCAGGCCCGTAAGCCTCAGTCTGATCATCGGTGATCATCAACTCCGCGAAGTCAGCCGCTCCTTGCCAGCCGCCATCGGCGTAAGCGGCGCCATTACCGTTCACGCGGAACTTGGGATTATCGGGCGCGCCATCTCGAACAGCATAAATGAACTGTCCACCGTTCGACTCCAGATAGAGCATGTCGCCCGCACCGGAATTATAGATATTCGCCGTGGCAAAGTTGCTATTGTTGGTCAGGAAGGCCGCCATGCCGGTGGTAGTCAGCGTATTGTTCACACGGAGCGTAGCGTGCTCGGCGCCGCCTCCGTTGCCCCCGACACTGAGCGCAACTCCGCCCCCCATGTTGTCGAAAGCACCTGCAACCCCGTTCAGAGAAGAAGTCTCGCCCTGAATGGCGATCGGAATGCCTGGCATGGGAGGACCAGGGAAGGGGTTGTTAGCCCGGACAATCAAACCAAAGGTAGGACCAGGCATAGCAATCGTGTTGGAGATGACCAATCCGAATACGTTACTTCCACTCCATCCTTCAAAAAAGTGGTTGTGCGCACACGCTGGTCCAGCCGAGGGATTGGCCGGGATGGTCGGGCTAGAGGCTTTAAGGTCTAGTCGTTGACGCGGATTCAGTTCAGCAAAGCTACCGTCTCCCGGCCCGCGCACACTCACCGCCAGCCAATGCTGATTGGCCTCCAGGACTACCGTCGGGAGTGGACTAACGCTCCCCAGCGTGGCGCTGAAGACTCCGCTTTTCACAGGCACAGCTTGCTGCGACTCGACCCAGAGCCGTGCTCCGCCATTTTCGGCAGTG
>JAUQXC010000662.1 GCA_030834825.1 Thermoflexales bacterium | reverse complement strand
ACCACCTCCATCGTCATATTTTTCGATGTGCCCAGTGGGATCAGTATATTTTAGCGGATTGTTCCGCACATAGGAGAATCGATTTAGGCTCTGGGGATTGCTCGGATTCGGCACAATCGTATCGGCGCTCAAAAACCGTCCAGCACGGGCGAGTAGAATCTCGCGCCGTAGTCGTACAGGCTGCCTAGGCCGGTTTCGGCACGTTGGCCGGCCTGTGCCCTGCAAGGGTATGAAGCGGCGGTCGGTGGGTGTGCCGCCACTGCGCGTCTCGCCGAAGGGATAATACTTCATCTCGTCGATCTTGTTGCCGCTGGCGTCGAGGGTGACGCTGGTGCTGCCTAGATGATCGGCGACGAAGTAGTAGACGGTATCGCTGCTGCTGGTGGTCTCGCGCATCGCCACGCGTTGCGATCCGGCGAAGTAGTAGGAGGTTCCCTCATTCGTGTTCAGATTCTTCTCATACAGCCCGCTCACATAGACCGTGGTGACCGTGCCGTGCCCTACGCATCGATCTCGACCCAGTGGTGGACGCCCTGGAGAAAAATCAAAGTGGCGATGACAATCGTCATGGTGTAATCCCTATCTTCGATACGTTGCGGCAGCGGCAATCTTCGTATACTTGAGATTGCCTCACATTATTATAGCCGTTCACCGTTGCAACGTTTCAAGCGGATAGGAGGTCACATGTCGACTCATCGGCCTATCAACCGGAAGTGCCATGGCCTTGTCCAACTGCTCCTGTTGTGTAGTCTTGGCCTGGTGGTTGCGCTTGCCTTATTTGCTTCCACGCCCAGCACGTACAGCATGGGCCTGTCTGGCTCAGCGCGATCGGCTAGCGTAGCGCAGCTGACAGCCACTGCCACACCAACTGAAACACCTTATCCTACGGGTACCAGCACAACGAGGCCAACGCTCACGCCGTCGTTTACCAACACATCCACGTCTACCGACACACCAACCACGACACCCACTCCGACGGCGACTAACACGGCGACGCCTACCCCAACCCTCACACCAACCAACACACCCACAGTCAGCTGTATCAGCCTGGAAATTGACGCTAATGAGCCGCTGTACTTGGGCAATACCAGTTCCACCCGTGACAAAGTGCTGAGCAACTTAATCAATAGTAGTTCCAATTACACGGTCGCGCTGACTAACGTCATCGTCAGTTGGCCCGGTTCCGCCAATCCCGTTAGCGTCTGGCACGATGAATTCATTGCTGAACCGGCTGCCGTATTTGACAGTTACCTGTGGAATGGCGCAACCATCGTCGATCCGGCGAATCGCGTCTTAGCCATGGGCAGCGCCTTTGGTGATAGTTTGAACAACTATGTGATAGGTATAAATTCCAGTGGACTCTTCGCCCTGGACTTCACGGAGAGCTTGCAGAGATACCGGCATGGCCGCGACTGGATCGTCGGATTGGAATACACGGCTGGTAGTTTGACATGTTACACGGAACTACAGGGCCTCCACGGTCCCATCGTTCAGCCAACCATTCCCCCGATTGTCAGCGGACCGGCCTTTGAAGTGAGCGCTACGGCGAGCGATCCAGACTCAGGCGGATCAGTTTCTCAGGTATATTTTGAAGTCTACGACAGTTCGGGAGGTGTACCTATCTACAGCCGGATCGACAGTACGGCACCCTACTGCTTAAATGGCGCTAGCGGCGGCACCTGCCGCACCATCAGTTCGTATACCTGGCCCAATGGGGTGCCTATCAATAGCGGCGCAACTTACACGATCACGATCCAGGCGCGAGATAATGATCCGCACCAACAATACACCCGCGTCTTCAGGACAATCCGGTTCACTCCGCCGACGCTGACACCAACCTCAACCGAAACGCCAACGCCAACCATGACCCGAACGCCGACGGCTACACCAACATCGACGTTAACCGAGCCGCCAACACCCACGCCAACTGAAACTTCGACATCGACTGCCACACCGACATCGACATTGACCGGGACCCCAACGCCAACTAATACTTCGACTGCGACTGCCACCCCAACGCCGACGCCGACTAAAACCTCGACACCCAGTGCGACACCGACTGCTACAACAGAACCGGCGATCGAGCATCGTTTCTATTTGCCACTGGTGGAAAAAGATGCGGCCCCCAATACGCTCGAAGCGCTTGAGGCGATCGACATTGTGCGTCACGTGCTTGAAATGCTGAAAAACCTGTCGGCACAATTAGCGCCAACGTAGTCAGCTCTTGCAAAGAGCGTGCTTATCCTTTATGAAAATGATCGTCGCTCAGTAACAAAACCTGAAAAGCAGGGAAAGGCCCTTCTCGACCATGATGGATGAGTCCCTCACTTACCGATTTCTGAGCGTAGCCGACATCCCCGAAGTCAGTGCACTGGTCGCGGGTGTTTTTACTGAGTTTCTTGCACAAGAAAATTCGTTTGAAGGGGCTCAGGAATTTCAGCGCTATCTCCAGCCCGATGCCTTCCGAAGACGTTCTAAGACCAATCATCTCAGCCTCATCGCTCTGGCGCAAAACAAAATCGTGGGCGT
>JAUQXC010000661.1 GCA_030834825.1 Thermoflexales bacterium | reverse complement strand
CGACCCGCTCGTTGTCACGGGTGCGGCGCAGCTCCTGCAGGCGGGCGACCTGCCTGCGCTCACCGTCGGGATCGAATTCCAGGATCGGGATCGTCAGCGGCGCAGCGACTGTGTAATCATTCACGCCGACGATGACGCGTTTCTGTTCGTCGATTTCGCGTTGATAACGGAAGGCCGATTCGGCAATTTCCCTCTGGAAGTAGCCCGCCTCGATCGCTTTGATTACACCCCCGAAGCTGTTGATCTCTTTGAACATGGCATACGTGCGCTTTTCCATCTCGTTGGTCAGCCATTCCAGATAGAACGAACCACCCAGCGGATCGATGGTGTTGGCGACGCCGGTCTCGTGCGCGATGACTTGCTGCGTGCGCAGCGCAATGTTGACGGCCTTCTCGCTGGGCAGCGCCAGAGCCTCGTCCATGCTGTTGGTGTGCAGGCTCTGCGTGCCGCCCAGCACCGCCGCCAGCGCCTGAATCGCTACACGCACGATGTTGACTTCGGGCTGCTGCGCGGTGAGTGTGGCCCCGGCGGTCTGCGTGTGGAAGCGCATCAACCACGAGCGCTGCTGCTGCGCGCCGAAAGTCTCCTGCATTTCGCGCGCCCAAATGCGGCGCGCCGCGCGATACTTGGCGATCTCTTCAAAGAAGTCGTTGTGCGCGTTGAAGAAGAAGCTCAACCGGGGTGCGAAGTCGTCGATGTTCAATCCGCGATCGATCGCCCAACGGACGTACTCCAACCCGTCGGCCAGCGTAAAAGCCAGCTCCTGCGCCGCCGTTGATCCGGCTTCGCGGATGTGATAACCGCTGATGCTGATGGTGTTCCACTTGGGCAGGTGCTGCGATCCAAATTCGATCGTGTCGGTGACCAGGCGCATCGACGGCGCAGGCGGGAAGATAAACTCTTTTTGCGCGATGTACTCTTTAAGAATATCATTCTGCAGCGTGCCGCCGAGCTGGCTCAGCGGTACGCCCTGTTTCTCCGCGGCGGCGATATACATCGCCCAGATGATGGCCGCCGGTGAGTTGATGGTCATGCTGGTCGTGATCTGATCGGTGGGGATGCCGTCGAGTAGAACCTCCATGTCCTGCAAACTGGAGACGGCGACGCCGCACTTGCCAAACTCCCCTTCGCCTTCGGCCGAGTCAGTATCATAACCGTAGAGCGTGGGCAGATCGAAGGCGATCGACAGGCCGGTTTGGCCGTGTTCCAGCAAATATTTGAAGCGCGCATTCGTTTCTTCGGCGGAACCGAAGCCGGCAAACATGCGCATGGTCCACAACTTGCTGCGATACAACGTGGGATGCACGCCGCGCGTGAAGGGCGCCTCGCCTGGAAAACCGAGATCGGCGTTGTAGTCGAAGTCGGCCAGATCGAGCGGCGTATACAAGCGGGCGACCGGCTCGCTGGAAGCCGTCATGAAGCGATCGGCGCGTTCGGGTAGTTTGGCGGTCGCGTGTGGCAGCGTCGTCTCTTCCCACTTGTCGCGGGCCTGGGCGATGGCGGCGAGTTTGGTGTGGTCAAACATGAAGCTCCCCCGTGGTGGACAGCGTGTGTGGCACACACTGCCGGCAAATGCTGATCAAGATCAAGGTGTGAGTGGCAAGAGAAATTATACTCCACCTGAACGATCACTCGACGCTGCGGCCAACCGGGCGGTGTGGTGGCAGGCGCCAGTTGAGAAATGCGTGCAGCCCGCGTTGATTTTGTTCCCAATCAACATCTTGATGATTGGTGAGCTCCACTTCGACCGCCGTAATCCCCTTAACGGTCAGCCAATCGATGGCGTCGCCGGTGGTGATTTGTCCCGGCACGCCTTCGGGCGCATATCGATACCCGGTGGCTTCGGCCAGGACGTGGGCCAGTTCCACCGTGTGCGAAGTGGTGACACCCGCACCCGAGAAGACGGCGGCAAAAGCGCTGTGATAGAACACCGCCGCGTTCAGTTCGCGTTCCAGAATGAAAGCGCGCAGCGCGCGAGTTTCCGGTTCTGAGAAAGGAAAGCGACCGGCGAATACCGGCCAGCTGCCATGCGTGGCCGTCATCTGCCAGCGATAATCCCAGTTGCGGTTGAGGTCCACCCGATTCGCATTCATCCGCCCGCGCACCCGATCGGTACCAGCGGCCAGGCCGTCAGGATTCGCCACGGGAATGAGGTGCAACGTGATCTGAGCTGGAATCACGTCCGGATTGGCGATCAAGTATTCAAGTGTCCGGGTCATCAACATCACGGTGTTCCACTCATAGCCGCCGTGCAGGCCGCCAATCAACGCTCGCTCGATCGGGCCGTACCCCAACCGGTAGGCCATGATCGGCCGTTGCTGCACGGAATATCCGATGGGATAAGGTTCGCTGACAAATGGCGGCGTAGCGGTAGGAAGTGGCGTCGCTGTGGGGAGTAGAGGCGTGGAAGTCGGTGTGGCAGAGACTGTCGGGGCTGCGAAGACGTGCAGGACGGCGGGCACATCGGGCGTGGTAGGCGCGAGCAGTTGTTGTGCAGGCAGCGTGGTGGCTGTGCAGCCGGTGAGAAGGCTTAACGTTGTCAGCAATACTGTTCCAACGACTTGAATAGAAAAGGGCGAAGGTGGACGATCCTTAGTGGCCGTCTGTTCCGATAGCGCCTGAGTTAGTGGTGTCGCTCGGGTATCCGACGGTTGGGCTTGCCCCCTCAGCCACACTAACACAAACGGCGATAACCATCGCCACCACGTGTGCTTGGCCATAGTGCTCCTCCCTTTAAAATTGATTGTAAGCGAAGTAGGGTTATACTGCCAACGAGCCTGGAAGCAGGCTTACCTCATGGCTGGGCGCCGGGGCAATAGGGAGCAAAGAGATAGTAACTCTTCTTGACGATGGCGCCTGTGCCGTCTTGCACCCAAAACGAGCCGGGTTTGTTGCGGCAATTCTGATCGACGATTTGCATGCGCGGTCCGTTGACGGGCAGGCCGTCGTGATAATAGCTGTATTGTCCATCGCCGCCGCGCGCCACCAGGTTGACAACGACCAGCCATTGGTTGGCATTGGCGGGATTCCGCCCTTGGGAGACGATCACCCAATCGAAGCTGAGCGGGCCTGAATAGCGCAGCAGTGTTGCCGTGGGAGTAGGCGGAATAATCGGGCGGGGTGTGCTCGTGCGAGAGGGCGTCGGCGTCGCCGTGGGTTCAGACCGATCAAACTTGAACACCAGCGTGTTCAATGCGCCAGGCGTGATCGCCAGACCCACGCGCGAATAGCTCGTCGAGATAAACACGTTGCGCACATCCTCATTCGTGCTGAGGCTGTGCCAGATATTATCCAGCCGGCAGCCCTGAAAGACGATGATGGTGGGATCGAATACCTGCGGGGCGCCGGCCGCCCGATCGGCGCTGATCTGGGCCGCCCGGGCGGAGAGCTGTTGATCCAGCACCACCGGCGCGCTCCCATTCTGCTGGCGCAGCTCATTCAAGCGCTTTAATAGCTCGTCAATGGCTGCGTCGGATAACGTGCACTCCACCGCGACAGCCGTAGACGTTAACTGTTCGGCATAGAGCTGCGCTGCGCCGGCCGTGGCGGTGGCGGCGGGCGCTTCCGCGGCAGCTGTCGCGGTCGCCACCGCTTCGGCAATACGCGTCACTTGTGCTTCCAGCGTGCGACGTTGGGCGCGCTCGATGCCCACGCTCTCGTTCAGCGAGCGCAGGCCCAGGAACAGCATAATGATTAACGCCGCGAAGAAACCCAAAATCACGGCGATGGCTAGCACGTCGGTCTGTGAACGTCGCCGCCCAAATGCAACTTCCGGCGGTCGCCACAGCTGCAGCGTCGCCTCAATTTCCTCTTTCACCCACTCCAACTTCTCATACTTCTGAATCCACATCCGCTGCAGTTCGACGGCAAACTGATATTTGTCTTCGCCGATGATCACGTCACGCGCGATCAGGCTGCGCATGGCCCGGGCTTTCTCGTTCTCTGGGATGATCACATTCAGGTTGGCCCAGGCCCGATCGATTTCGGCCAGCCCGATCGGATGGCTGCGCTTGCCCATGGCGGCGACCAGCGCGGCCAGCACGGCTTTCTCGCCCGGCGTCGAATCATCCCAGACCTGCTTCAACACGGCCAGACCGCGCTCCACGACTTCGCTCAAGACCGGGTTCACATCGTCCACGCGGATGGGCGAGCGCTGGTGCTGCAGCCACTGGTTGAACAGGCTGTGGCATAACAGCTGGGTGAAATACGGGTGGCCGGAGGTAATGCTGAAGATCCGATCGACGGCGGACGGTTCGATTTGGTAGTAGTCCTTGACCGGCTGGGTGATCAGGGCGGTGGCCGCATCCCGTGTGAGGAAGGAGATTTTGCGATAAAGACCTACGCTGAACAGGAAGGCGTATTCCTTCTCCATTTCCTCCAGCCCGCTGCCCAGCGAGAAGAGAAAGTTCAGCCGATCGAAGTGCTGCATGAGATGGCGCAGATATTCGAAGACGCTCTTATCCAGCTTGCCCGCTTCGATCTGTTCCTGCAAGCGGATTGCTTCGTCGAGCATCAGCAGGATGTGCCGGTCGCCGATGGCGTTCCACACCAACGGCAGAAATTCATTTTCAAACGTAACGCGCGGCTCAACCTTGAACTCGCTGCGCTTCAACGGCGGCAGCTCGATCTGGTAGTCTTTGCGCAGCCCGCGCACGATGGTGCCAATCAGATCCCATAGAAACCCGTCGATGCCGTTGAGCGCCAGGCCGTGCAGATCGACAAAGATGCAGAGGTAGCGCGCGTCGAGGTGGCGCCGCATTTGATAGAGCGAGGAGGTCTTGCCGGTACGGCGCTGCCCGTAGAGCACGATGACGTTATCGCGATGCTGGCCGGTGAGCGCCTGGCGCACGAAGGCAAACACGCTCTCTCGCCCGAAGAACATAGCCTCGCCCGTGACGGGATTGCCGGCGATGTAGGGATTGACGGGATCGGCCATGGTCGTTAGCGGTTGAGCACGCTGCGCAGCAGGGCCGCCGCCGTCAACAAATTCTTGGGGTCACTCACCCAGTTCACGATCAGGTCGCGATACTGGTCGCTGATCTTGGGCAGGATCTGACCGATCTCGTGCCGGGCGGTGTTCGACAGTTTGTCGAAGGTGGGACGGTTGGCGTGCAGCCAGTCGTCGTAACCTCGCGGATCGTGGGCCACGTCCGTGATCTCTTCGGTGATCCAGTCGCCAAACGCGGCGTTGAACAATTTGAAGCCGTCTTCGTGCTCCACGATGAGGCCGCGCTTTTCCAGGCGCGACATGGTTTGATCGGAGCGGGCGTAATATTCGTGCAGATCGGCGAGATCGAAGCGTTGACCGCTGCCATGACCGCGTCGTTCCAGCAGGGCCAGCAGGGTCAGCACGATTTTCTCGTGTTCGTCGGAAGTGTGCCAGTAACTGGCCACGTGCGGCGCCGCTTCCTGGTAGAGCTGGCCGGCAATCAACTGCGCCTGTTCCAACAAAGGCAGGGGTCGCCGGTAGGTTTCGAAAGCGTGATAGCACGCTGCTTGCAGAAAGTAGGGGTGGAAGCCCGCGATGCGAAAAATCATTTGTACGATGTCTTCGGAGAACTCCACCTCGGTGCCGTCCAGCGAGGTGTCGATGAGATCGCGGGCTTCATCCTCCGTGAACAGGCCCACGTTGATGTTGGCAAAGATGTTGAAGAACGGCGACGAGCGGATGGCTTCCGAGTGGCACAACTCGATCAATTCCCGGCGGCTGGAAGTGACCAACGCCAGATGATGTTGAATGGCCAGGCTGCGCAAGCCGTAGAAGAAGTCGGTGCCGAAGTTGGGATTCTCGGTGACCTTCTCGAACTCGTCCAGCAGAAAGACGACGAATTGATTCTTCTCGTCGATGATGTCGAACAGATCGGCCAGCGCAAAGTTATCGATGGTGTCCTGCTGGCGGATCTCGTCGATGGCCTGGTGCACGGTGGAGTCCTGGCAGACGCGGCCCATCTGGCGCAGCAGGCGCTGCCACAGACGCACTGGCGTCACCTCCTGGTTCATGATCTGCAGATCGACGTAGACGAACATGTGTGTGCCGGGCAGCAGATCGTAGCGGCGGCGCACGTCGCGATCGGCCAGGTAGTTGAGCAGCGACGTCTTACCGATGCGGCGCTCGCCCACCAGTGAACTCGACTCAAATTCGGCGTTGCGCAGGCGGCTGAACACCAGTTCAATTTCGTGTTCACGTCCAAAGAAGCGCCGGGGGTCGGAAATGGGGTTGCCGTAGGTAAAGGGGTTATTCGTCATAATCGATTCGCTCAAATGTTCGGCCCCTGGTGAGGCCGAGTGCATTGTAAGCGATGCCACCGAATAAAGTCAATTTGAGCGTTCAAACCGGCTTGTACTGGGGTTTGCCGCCGCGCACCAAAGGCTGGTACCAAATTGAAATCTGCCCAGAGTGCAGCATGTCGGCTTTGACACTCAAGATCTTGCAGCGCCCTCGCTAGTTGTGCTACAGTCAAAGACGGGCAGTACCATCATGCTGAAAGGCATGCCGTGGAATTACTTCACGATACAGATCTTGGGTAACCAGGGATCATCAGGTAGGCAATACCATGGGTAGATTAGGTGCGCTTTTGTGTGGTGTTTGTTTGTTGCTCTTGCTGAGTAGTTGTCAACAACAGCCCAAGGGTGTTGGGCAGTTTATCTATTCGGATGGTTATCTTCATCTTTGCAGAGGGGATCGCGCTGAACATCTGAATTTGGCGGGCAACACGCTAGAAAGTTATCCGTTTCAGTGTCAGGTGATGTATCTCGCTAAGAACGGCTGGGTTTGGAGTGGAGGTGTTCACGCAGTTCGGGTCTATCATGATCAGGAATGGCACGAGGTCGAGCTGCCCATCGCCGGCAACTTGGGCACCATTCATGAGATCCAAGCCTGGTCTGAAACCACTGATGGTCTGATCTGGGCCTCTAGTGCAGCGCTCAGCACTTACGATCCTGGGACAGGAAAGGTCACGGTAATTGTCCCAACCCTGGTGGTCCCTACTCCCACACCCGGTCCAAAACCAGAATTCTTTGACGTCATAACACTACCGAGTGTCGGCGACGTTGGACCTGCCTTTGAAGCCGCCGATGGTGCACTCTGGTATAACCAACAATTTGACGGCATCGTGCGTTGGGATCGCACAACCGACCAAAAACAACTTTGGGCGGCAGATGACGGCTTTCAAGGTTACGCGCCTATTCCCACCAAATTCATCCAGACACAAGACGGCGACATTTGGATGGGCTTGGTGCACCGTGGTGTCTATCGCTGGCGTAATGGCACCTGGCAAACTTGGGTGTTCCCCAATGAAGGCAGCGCTCATCACAGGCTGCAAGGCGATTTTACTGTCACAGATTTATTAGAAGATCGAGCAGGCCACGTATGGGTCGCTTTTAGCAGAGCTGGCGTCGCCGTTTGGGATGGTAGTAAGTGGAAGGCGGTCGGCGACTTTGACTCCCCGGCCACGCCGAGAGTACTGTTCGAAGATTCGGCTGGGACGATCTGGATCGGGTCTCAACAACGTGGTGTCGGAAAATATAGCAATGGCACACTAACCATGTTTCCTAAGTTGAGCATCGTGACCTTCGCCGAAACACCAGATCATCGGCTGTTTGGTGGCGGATTAGGTGGTGGATCAGATGGCCTCTTCTTGTATGATGCTCAAAGCAATCAGTGGAAACCTTATCCGATCGGCCAATGAGTTGAGGCCACACATTCCTTCCAGCAGGCGACCCAGCATCGCGCAACCGTTGGCGCAGTGTGGCGGAGCATGGGAGTGCCTCTTACCAGACGCGGTTAGCTCGGTACATCAGAGCTTTGATGTAAATGACAACATCGTCCTGACCAGATCATGTGAACTGAAAGGGTCTCCATGTTTTCAAGGCAACGGCTTACCTTAATCACGTTAGTCACACTGGTCGTTCTCATCGGCGCAGCCTGTGTGAGCGATACCCAACATCGTGAACCATCATCCGTATCCACACGCAGGTCGACTGGCACATCTATATCCATCTTGGGCAATACTCCAAGGCCGACTGTCTTCAAATTTCCCGCAAAGGATTTATTACCGTCGCCAACCTTGACCACGAACGAGACCTTTGATTGTTGGACCGCACCCAATTCTAAGACTTCCGCTCGACAAGCTGGTATAGGTCAATTGCTGATTGCATACAATGCCTACGGTTTCAGTGCAACCCTCTACCGCTTGAATCTCACGACCCAGAAGTATTCTTTACTCGTCTCGCAGATTGAGGCTTACGTTCCTTCACTTGACGAATTGAAAATCTGGTATAGTTTCTTCAAAGACAGGCCGGGTGATGTAATTTTCGCTTATGACCTTGTTAACAATGTCCATCGCCAAGCACCATTTCCCATCCTAATTGAGAGCAGAACCGAACATGTCGCGTGGTCGCCAGACAGCCAGTGCCTATTCGCCTGGCGTGGTGACACCGCCTTTGCTTATCGCTTGCGGGATGGTGCGTTACAAGCGAAGACCTTTCCAAGTGTGGATTTTGGATTTAATCCCAGAGCCGTATCGCCCGATGGGCGCTGGTGGGCCTGGGATTGCAAAACGATCTTCCAGCCGCTGAATCTTAATGAGCAGAATTTCTGCCTGATGACTCCTCAGGGGCAGCAAGTGGATCATGAGGGGCTTCACCTGCTGGTGGCACGCCTGTCGGGGTCCGGCTTTTCTAGCCAGAGCCTCGGCTGGTGGTCCCCAGACGGCCGTGTGTTGGCGATTGCCTATCCGGGGCATCGAACGGATTATTTGGATTCTATACGGCTCGTTTATCTCGATGAGCAAGGCGTGGTTTCTTTTCAAGATTTGGCTCTCAAGGACTCTATTCCGCTCCGTGATGTGCGGTGGTCTCCAGACAACCGCCAGCTGGCCTTCCTAAAGCAATTTGAAGGTGTGGTCGATGTGTATGACTTGGCTACCCAACAGACAACCGTGTTGAAGAGTCCGAAAGAAGGTTTCTCTGCGAAGGGGGTTGCTTGGTCACCTGACGGGAAACAACTGGTCATGGTGCTGCAAGACAAAGAATCCAAATCCAGAGACCGACTATATCTTCTGAAGGCTGATGGCACGAACGCTTCTCAACTTTCAACTTTGCCGCAAGAAGCAGAAGGCGCTGAGACGGTGATACGATACCACCACATTACCGACGTTTACTGGGTGCCGTGAAGAGTGGTGCAGCAGACTGGCTACGAGAGAACAAGCGGCGCGAGTGGCTTACACGGTCGACCACGTTTTGCGTTCGTCCATACGAACCGCTCGTTCGGCCTC
>JAUQXC010000660.1 GCA_030834825.1 Thermoflexales bacterium | reverse complement strand
TTGACTCCATCCTGTACCCGCCGGCCGAAGAATGGACGCCTTTTGATCCGCAGAGCTGGATCACCACGCGCCGCTACAATGAACGCAATCTGGCTGAGACCCTGGACAGTTTCCTGGCCGAGCGGACTAAATCCCTGGTCTGGCTAAAGAGCCTGGCAACATCGAATTGGGAAGCAGAACATGTCGATCAATTTGGGTCAATCACGGCTGGCGAGATGTTTGCATCCTGGGTCGCCCATGATAACCTGCATATTCGTCAACTGGTGGAACTGCGACGCGCAAGAATCGTCGGCTTGGCCGAACCGTTTGATGTAGGCTATGCCGGCGAATGGTGAACAGCGACCTTGGGCGTCGCGAATGAGGATGGATGGGGATTGCGACCCGCTATCCCATTACCCTCAACACCCACAACGGCGAACTGTATTTTGATGCAGATGGTATCGAGTCGGTTTATCAGCGTTTGCAGACGGCGGGCGCGGAAAGAGGCGGAGGTTAAAGCATCTAGCTTCGACTGATCGTCGTCTAAGCCAGTCGCATGGTCGAAGGTCCAGGTCTATGAGAATTACCATCCTCACAATCGGCACTCATGGTGATGTACTGCCTTACGTTGCGTTGGGTCGCGGTCTGCATGCCAAAGGACATGAAGTCACCATCGCCACCCTGGCCCAATTTAGTTCCTTTGTCACTGACTATGGATTACAACCTGCGAGCTTGCGGGGTGCTTATCTGGAAGCCGCCCGGACACCAAGCGGGAACCCCCTCAAACTGATCCGACAATACCAGCAGATGGCACGTGAAACACTCGATGATGAGTGGCGCAGCGCGCACAACGCGGAAGTCTTCATTTACAATCCTGCCGCCTGGGGTGGCTATCACATTGCCGACAAGCTGGGCGTGCCGGCCTTCGCGGCCTTTCCAGCGCCGCTCTACTCGCCCACCCGCGAGTTCCCCAGTCCCTTCTTCCCTTTCCGGAGCCTGGGGCCATTCAACCAGCTCAGTCATCGTGTGTTTGCCAAACTCGGCCCGGCTCTGTTTCAGCGGCCGATTAAAGAATGGCGCCGAGACACCCTCGGCTTGCCGCCAGCACGTGGCGAAGGAATGTTGCACGAGCGGCCGGTCACCAAACTGTACGCCTATAGCTCGGCTGTCGTGCCGGTGCCTGCCGACTGGGATGATTCGTCAGTCGTGACCGGTTATTGGTTTCTGGATACTCCCACACACTGGCAGCCTCCTCCGGAACTGGTCTCTTTTCTGGAGCGCGGCCCAGCGCCGGTGTATGTTGGTTTCGGCAGCATGGCCTTCCACGATGCAGCTCGACAAACAGCGATCGTCCTCGAGGCGCTGCGCTTGGCTAGGCAGCGGGCCGTCTTGGCCACTGGCTGGGGCGGCCTCAAATCCGAGGATGTGCCTTCATCCATCTTCGTGCTTGATTCAGTGCCCCATGCGTGGCTCTTTCCGCAGGTGGCGGCTGTCGTGCATCACGGGGGCGCTGGCACCACTGGCGCCGGGTTACGCGCAGGCAAACCGACCGTTATCTGTCCCATCGTCGGCGACCAGTCGTTTTGGGGAAGGCGCATTGCAACGTTGGGTGCTGGTCCACAGCCCATTCCGCTGAGACGGCTCACTGCCGAGCGGCTGGCCGGGGCCATTCGCAGTGCTGTGAACGATGAGCACATCCGGCAACGTGCCGCCTCTTTGGGAACCACGATTCGCTCAGAGGATGGCGTGGGGCGGGCTCTGGCGCACATCCTTGGTCGCCAGGGGTAAGCGTCGGTGAAGGCTCGCGAACGACGCCGCGATTGTCCGGCCGCCATGTCAGACGAGCCAACCGACCCTTAAATCAAATCTTGAGGAGAGAGACTGCATGGAATACAGCAACCTTGGACGCACGGGTGTCAAAGTGAGTCGGCTTTGTCTGGGCTGCATGAATTTCGGTGGCCGGACAGATGAAGCGGAAGCAATAGAGATCATTCAGGCGGCGCTGGCCGCAGGCATTAACTTCATTGATACGGCCAATGTTTACGGTCACGACCCGGCTAACTTCAGTTATGGACGTGGACGCAGCGAAGAAATCGTCGGCAAGGCCCTGAAGCAGAGCGGCCAACGCTCACACGTCATAGTGGCGACCAAAGCGTATTTCCCCATGTCCGCTGACCCGAACGCCCAGGGCAGCAGCCGTCGGCATCTCATTGAGCAGTGTGAAGCGTCATTGAGACGCCTTCAAACCGACCACATCGACTTGTACCAACTCCATCACCCTTCCAACGAGATTCCAATCGATGAGACGCTGCGCGCCCTGGATGATTTGGTTCGTTCCGGCAAAGTACGTTATCTGGGCACCAGCACCTTTGCCGCCTGGCAGATGGTAGAGTCCTTATGGGTTGCCAAGGAATATGGCCTCAATCGTTTCATCTGTGAGCAACCGTCTTATCACTTGCTGGATAGGCGGGTGGAACGCGAACTCATCCCCATGGCACAGACCTACGGGATTGCCGTCATTCCCTATTCGCCGACGGCCGGTGGCTTTCTCACCGGCAAGTATCAGCGCGATCAGCCGGCCCCAGCCGATTCGCGCTTCGACGCCTTTTGGACCCGCGCGAAAGAGCGTCATTACTCGGAGGCTGCCTTTGCCATTTTAGATTTGGTCACAGAACTGAGCCAAGAAAAAGGTTGTACGCCCTACCAACTCGCACTTGCCTGGTGTGCCCAACAGCCTGGAATAACCAGTCCCATTATCGGGCCACGGACCAAACAGCATTTAGTTGACGCGCTGCCAGCGATAGACATCCAACTGTCCACTGAAGATATCGAGCGGATTGATGTGGTAGCACCACCCGGACGCGCCATCGTTCCATATTACGGCTATGATGGGTTTGCCTGGGTGACGTGGGGACCGCACAGATTTCGTTGGTAAACGACGAGATTATGCCGGCGACGAATAGCGAACTATTCCTGTTCAAGCACGTGTGCGGATCAGGCGAGGAGCATTGTGACGACTCTCCATTTGATGGTTGGGCTTCCTTGTTCAGGGAAAACCACGTTGGCCCGACAGCTTGAGGTCGAGCGATCGGCACTGCGTCTGACTCCCGATGAATGGCACGTTCGTCTCTTCGGCCAGGATGTGGAAACATCCGAGCATGATGCTCGACATGGTTTGATCGAGGCGCTGTTATGGGATCTGGCGGCGCGCTCGTTAGTGCTGGGCATTAACGTGATTCTCGATTTCGGTTTCTGGGTCCGAGAAGAAAGAGAAGACTTCCGGCAGCGGGCGAAAGAACTGGGGGCTAGCAGCGAGGTGCACTTCCTGGATGTCACCGAGGAAGAATTGCTACGCCGGCTTGCAGAGCGAAATACGCAATCATCCGAGCGAGTTTTCCACATCCCTGTAGAGATGATGAAATCCTATATGGCGCTGTTTCAGGCGCCAACACCCGATGAATGGGAGCGCAGAGAGGAAGAATATGCCTGACTCAAACGCCAACGACTCCATCTTGGAATTGCGCGTGGCCATCACCACCAGCGATTATGAACGCTTGCTAAAATTCTACTGTACTGGCCTTGGCATCGAACCGGCGCAATTCTGGCAGAACGGAGAAGGTCACGCGGCGATCCTGAATCTGGGGCGCGCCACGCTGGAGATTTTCGACGAAGCGCAGGCGCAGACTATCGACGAGATTGAAGTGGGCCAACGGGTCAGCGGGTCGATTCGCTTTGCCCTGCAAGTTCCTAACTTGCAGGCAGCGCTGGAGCGATTACTGGCCCACGGAGCGACGCTGGTGCATCCGCCCATCATGACACCCTGGGGTGACTATAACGTGCGTCTGCAAGATCCGGACGGCCTGCAAATCACCCTGTTTCAGGTGCAGGGACAGTCCTGAAACAACTCCCAGGTGATCGGTGTCGCTTTCTGAGTTACAGCTTGGGCGGGCTGTTTGGGTTCTGGTTAGCCAAGCGACTTGTAATTTCACGCCGGTTGCGAAAAGGCGCCACGGCCAGATGGTATAATCTCGCCAAGACCAGCCAGGGACAGCATGTTTTTCACATGGGCGCCGAGCTCAAAGTTGTTACCCTCAATCTGCTCAATGACTTGACCTATTGGCATCTGCGCGCGCCGCTCATTGTCGACGAATTGACAGCCCTGCAGCCGGATTTGATTGCACTGCAAGAGGTCGTTTTTCCTGACAATACAGCGCAGTGGATTACCGATCGACTACAGGGGTACAGCGTTCACGTGACGCCCAAGACGGGGCGGCATGGCCGGCGTGAAGGGCTGGCGATTCTGAGCCGCCTGCCGATCGAAGCCTACCAGATGCTTTCGCTGCGGCGGCAAAATCGGGTGGCGCAGTACATCGTTATCCGGCACGCAGGCCGCCCCTGGATCTTTGCCAATACCCACTTGTATTGGAACCCGTTCGGCGATCGGATGCGCACCCGCGAAGCCCTGTATTTGCTCGAGTGGCTGCCGCGTCCGGCAATTTTATGCGGCGACTTTAATGCCGAACCTCATTACACCTCGATTACGAACATCCTGCACCGTTTTCGCTCAGCCTATCGGGTTGCCAATGGCTGCGAGCCTGTTTACACCTGTCCGACGCCGCTCTATCGCGGGCCTCGCCCGCACCATGCCGCCCGGCATGCCGCCTTACGGGTGGCCGGCTGGGTCGATCGGCGACGCAATGAAACCTGGCGCGGTACGCTGGACTATATCTTTGTCGATCAAGGGATCGAGGTCCACGAATGCCGCGTGGTCTTCGATCAGCCCGCTCAACACGATCGGCGCATTTACCCCTCCGATCATCTCGGCTTGATGGCGCAGCTACTCCTGACTGAGGCAGAACCCTAAACATGGATCGCGCTGGCCGCCTCGTCTTACGCTTTCTCCTGGTCTGGGTGATTGAGGCGTTGTCGTTGGTGACCATGGCTTACCTGGTACCCGGCATCAGCCTCAAGGCCAGCAACCTTGCGACAACCTTTTCCGCGGCGCTGGCCGCAGCCTTAATTCTGGGCTTGATGAATGGGCTGGTGCGGCCCTTCTTGTTGTGGGTGACGCTGCCTATCAATGTGTTGACCATCGGCTTTTCGACGTTGTTTGTCAACGCGGCCTTGTTATTATTCACCGGCACCATCCTGCCCTTGCTCGACATACGCGATCTGGCAGCGGCTTTTCTCGGCGGGTTGGTACTCTCGATCGTCAATGGTGTGTTGACGGGCTTGATCAACATCAGCGAGAACGACTCTTTTTTCCAGAATATTATTGAGCGCATCAGCCAGCGCCAACAGATTGAGAGTGTGAACGAACCGGGACGCGGCATTATCGTGCTGGAAATCGATGGCTTAAGTTACGAGCGAGTGCGCTATGCCGTCAGCCATGGCTTTATGCCGACTCTGCGCTCCATGCTGCAGACCACGCACCAGGTCTCGCATGTGGACTGCGGCCTGCCCTCGCAGACCTCAGCCTGTCAGGCCGGGATTTTATACGGCGACAACTTCGATATTCCCGCTTTCCGCTGGTACGATAAAGACCTGGGGAAGCTGCTGATCTCCAACCATTTCAGCGATGCGGCCGAGCTCAACGCGCGTTATGCTCATGGGCATGGCTTGCTGCGCGGCGGATCAAGCATTAACAATTTAATGGCCGGCGATGCCGAGAAGTCTTTGATGACGTTGAGCACGTTGACAACAGCCGATGAGCAGGAACGTGATCGTCGCGCCCAGGACCTCTACTTGTTTTGGCTCGACCCTTACTTGTTCACGCGCAGCTTCGTGCTCAGCATTCTGGAGTTTCTGCTAGAGCTGGGACAGGGCTGGTGGCAGCGCCTCCGCAATGTGCAGCCGCGCATCAATCGTCTCTGGAAAGGCTACCCTTTTTTTCGGGCGCTGACCGTTGTCTTCTTGCGCGACATCAGCACCTATATGGTGGCACTCGACCTGGTACGCGGCGTGCCTGCGATTTACACCACCTACCTGGGCTACGATGAAGTCGCCCATCATGCCGGACCTGATTCAGCAGCGGCGTTGCATATCCTGCGCGGCCTCGATCAGCAAATTCGCCGCGTGTGCCAGGTAATGGCGCGCAAAGCCTCACGGCCCTACGAGCTGTTTATCTTGTCCGATCACGGCCAGTCATTCGGCACACCCTTTCGACAGCGCTATGGTCAGTCGCTCACGGAATTCATCGCGGCCCATTCCGCCTCACCCACGGGTGTCGCTGAAGCGACTGGGTCAGGGGTGGACAGCGGTTACGCGGCGGCATTAGTCGCCGAGCTCCAAAACGCCGAACAACGGGTGATTCGTCGTCGAGTGCGGGGCGCTCCTATCCGAGGTTCGCGGCGTGCGTTGGAGCGGCAGATTCGGCGGGCTGCCCCACCCGCGACCATGGAGGCCCCGGTCACGGTGTGTGCCAGCGGCAACCTGGCGCACGTCTACTTCAACCTGCACAACGGCAAAGTCAGCCTTAACGAGATTAACGCCGCACATCCTGAATTGATCGATGCGCTCGTGACGCACGCGGGGCTCGGCTTTGTCATCGTGTATGCCGAGGATGGCACACCGCTGGTGTTGGGCAAGCAAGGCGCTCGCAATCTGCGCACGGGCGCGCTCACCGGTATCGATCCGTTGGCCGCTTACCCTCAGCCCTCATTGCGCGCGCAACAACTGTTGCGCATGGCCGAATTTCCACACGCGGGCGATCTCATTATCAACAGCACGCTGTATTCCAATGGGCAAGTAGCCGCTTTTGAGGAATTGGTCGGCAGTCACGGCGGCCTGGGTGGAGAACAGACCGATGCTTTTTTGATTCATCCCAACGGTATGTCTGTACCGGAAACGAAGAACTCAACCGAGATCTTTCCAGTGCTGAATGCACGGCGGGGGCTACCCGGGATGCCTCCGCTGGCGAGTGCTCAGCAGCGCCGGCTAGTCAAGGCGTGGGCGCGTCAGACCTGGCTGGTTGGTTTTAAGCGCTGGCGGCGCATGGTGTCACGTGCGGCGCGAGCCTTTAGGCTGGACCCGAGCGCCTACTGCGAAGTGGCGGTCGATCCTTATGCGACCGGACCGGCGCTGGTTGTCGTAGCTGTGTCGATCTTCATTCAAATCGTGGCCAAAGCGCCACTCGCTGAACTCACGGCGAATGCGCCGGCCGGCATGACGTTTGCCGTCCTAGGGCTGGCCTGGCTTCTGGCGGTCGCCGTTGTCGCCGCGACTTGCCGCTTATTGGGCGGCCGGACCACTTTCACGCGGACGTTGCGAGTGATGGGCTTTGCCGAAGTCACCAGTGCGATCTACTTGCTAGGCCTGTTACCCCAAGCCGAGAGTGTGTTCGATGCCGTGGCGGTCATGCTGCGCTTCATCGCGTTAGGGGTGGGCGTCCATGCGGCGTTGCGCTTGCGAGGTTGGCGTCTACTCGTGCTGCCCTTCATCGCGGTGGCGTTGTTTGTTCTGGCGATCGCGATCTTCAATTTCATGTTGTCAGGCGCGATGCTGACGCTGGACACAATCGCGATCGATATTTGACCCTTGCTGGGCTGGCCGTAAAATTCGCGAATCT